>CACXJP010000005.1 GCA_902768065.1 uncultured Erysipelotrichaceae bacterium | reverse complement strand
TGAAGCCATAATAAAATACACCTCCTTTCGAAAGTGTATTTTATCATATTATTTGTAAATTCCTTTTTTTATTGTGTCTACTCTAAGGGGTGCATTTCAAATATGTTCCTTTTTTTAATAATTTAATTTGCTTTTAATTTAATTTTTCTATATATAAATTCAAATAATAAAATTAAACCTGAAATAATCAATGGAATATAGAAAGTAAATGTTCTAGTTAATAGCATTCCAACATCCGCCATCTTAGATGCAAAAATCATTACAAATAAATTGTGCATCATTCCCTCAGATATTCCTACTCCACCTGGAAGAGGAACAGATTCAATAGTTATTTGAACAATTATTTGAAGAGCAAGTAAATCAAAATAAGAAAGCTTACTATAACCCAAAGCTCTATATATTACATATATTATAGAGAACAATACCAATCTTTGAATAAAAGTAATTAAAAAAGTATAAAGGACTACCCTTTTATGTGTCTTAACAAATATAATCTCATCTTTATATTTTTTAAGTACTTTATCTACTTCATTTTTATCAGTTTTCTTTTTTATAATTTTACTTTTATTAGCAAAATATACCAAACTTAAATATATCTTCTTAATCCAATTAGTCTTAAATAGTAATAATAATCCAACAATAACAACTGCTAAATCAATACAAAATCCAAGTATAAAAAACAATTGATATATAAGCTTACTATTCAATATATATGAAGAATGAAATAATAAAACAATAACTCCTAAAAATAAAAGAATAAGTTTAAAATAAATAGTATTCAATAATAATGTTATATAACTTTTTCTCATAGGTATTTTATCTTTAGACATATAATACAATTGAATCGGTTGCCCTCCGGTAGATGAAGGAGTTATACCACTAAAGAAAAACTCAACAATTGAATAAAACATACCTCTAACAATAGTAATCTTATGATTAAGTGCCTTTAATATACTCTTCATATATATTCCCTGACATAAAAAATATATAAAAATCATTAAAAGACATAATAGTATATAATAAATATTAATATTATTAATATTACGTTCTATTATTATCAAAGAATCTTTATCATAAATTGATATAAAAGTTAAAACTAATATTATTACAAATACGATACTTGTTGAAAAATACTTTATGAATTGTTTGATAATATCACTTCCCTATATACTGCCCTAATTTAACAATTGTTTCAATTCCCTTTTTACTATTCTCAATGATTTTATCATTTATTTCAATATCTTTATTAATTAGTAAAATAACTGTTGATCCACCAAACTCAAAATGACCCTTTTCTTCTCCTTTTTTAAACTCGACTTTAGCCTCATTAACAATTTTTCCAACTAATAATGCCCCAACTTCTATATAACATACATCACCTAAATTATCACATTCAAGAAAAGTTATTTCTCTACTATTTTGATGAAAAATTTTGTACCTTTCCTGCGATATTGGTTGAACAGTATGTAATTTCCCATTTATATATTTAGAACTTTTTACTCGACCATCATCAGGAAAAACATAATGATGATAATCATCAACACACAATCTAAAAACTAAAGCATATTTATAATCTCTATCCTCATTAATTAAATCTTTAATTGAATAAACACTATTCTTTATATTTAATTTTAAATCTTTATTAATTTTATAAACAGATAATTTAGAATCACATACAGATATTAATCCTTTATCTATCTTTCTTTTACCACTTTTAATTTCTCTAATAAAGAAATCATTAAATGAATTATATTCTTTACTAATATATTCATCCATATTAATTTTATTATCAATAATAAATTTTTTTATTTTTCTTTTAGATAATCTACTATTCATATATAAAGCATAAATATTAGAAATTGGTTTTGTAATAGCAATTTTAAGTATTATTCTTCCTATAAATGTATTATAAAGAAAAAGAAGTGATTTATTTGTATCTGATTCAATATATTTTTTATTATTTAAATCATAATACATTATCTAATCACCAATATTAATAAAACTGCTAAAACAATTGCTAAGATAGGAATAATTATATATGCAATACCTTTGAATTTAGGAATCTTAATTCTAGTAACAAATAAAATTGCTGTTAACAAAGTTGCAATTATATAAACTAAACTAAATACATCTTCAGGAATATGACCATGTAATAATCCTAACACAGGATAGATAATTGCAGTAGAAGTAACAGGTAATCCATTATAGAACTTAACTGGACTATCAAGTTTAGCGTTAACATTAAAATATCCTAATCTAGAAATACCACATATAATAAATAAGGCATATATAACAACATCAATTATAGAAGTCATTCCAAGAGATAACATTATAACAACAGGTAAAACAACAAAATTAACAGTATCTGCTAAAGAATCAATTTGAATACCAAATTCTTTTTCCTCCTTTGTTCTTTTACACATACTAGCAACCTTACCATCAAACATATCACATATTCCAGCAAGCATTAAAAATACCAAAGAATATCTTATATAACTAACCTCACAAAAAGCCATTTTAATAAATGCAAAATACATTGATATAACAGCAAATATAACTCCTAAAAAAGTCACTAATACAGATTTTTTTAAATTAATGATAAACATTTTTTCATCCTACCTTTCACTCAATATTATTTTATCATAAAATTCAGATTTTTTCCTTAATTCTTTATCTAATTTTTTAACTCCATACTCCTCAGCAAGAGTTTTTTCGTGAGAGAACAAGTTAACACCTAATCCTAATCTATCTCCTTCTATATTTCCATTCAAAAGACTAACAATTGTTGGATATGTATCTAAAGCAGTATAGATTCTATCTTTTTTATATTCTCTATTATCAGGATCAATTATACAAAAATAAATAGTTCTATCATCAAACATTCTATTATTAATAAAATTACTTTGCATAGCAAGGTGATCACCTAAAATAACAATAACAGTATCTTCATAATAAGGTTGACTCTTAACATACCCAACAAAATCATATATTAATTTTGATGTAGTAGCATAGGCATTTTCATATTGTCTAGAATACTTCGTTTCCGAATAGTCTCCAACAAACCCATCAACAAAATGAGTATCTATAGTAACTAATTGAAGATTAAATGGTTTATCATCCTTAGATAAAGTATCTAATCTATCCTTTGCAATTTCAAAAATATATTTATCATTAAAACCCCAATTACCACGATCACTTTTAGACATTTTATAACCATTCTTATCCAATGTATCAGGATCAATAATATTAAAATTGCCATGTTGCTCATAAAATAGATTCATACTACCAAAAGCAGTTGCAGCGCCTGAAATAACCTCATTTGTATAACCCTCTTTTTCAAGTAATTCTCCAAGAGTATATGCTCCTGACATATAATTATCTTTAGAATACCCTATTCTTTCAGGTCCGACTTTTATAGGTACCGCAGAATTATTTGCAACTACAGATGATGTAGTATATGAAGACCCCTGTAACATATACATTCCTTTTTTTTGATTGAAAGTAATACTATCTTTATCTTCTAATAAATCATGTAATTCAGGTATAACCTCATAGTCCCATATACCATTTTGACCCTTAGTAAACAATGAATATTCTAATGATTCTACAGATATAACAATAAGATTTTTCTTCTCGTCAGGAAACGTTATTTTAGTTTTCTTTGGATCAACATATTCCTTTTCAATTAAATCAGATTTTGAAGAAATATCTATTATATAATTTATAGACTCTATACATTGTAGAAGCATAATAAATGAAATAATAAATAGAATTATAATAAACACTTTCCTATGTTTATTCATAAACTTAAAAGGATAAAATTTAGCTTTTATTTTTCCAAAAGAGATATCATAAAATACAGCATATAAAACAATTGATAAAACAATAATTATAGGAATACAAATCTTTAATCCTATATAAAGAGCTGTTAGATCAGTCTCTCCAAGACAAGTAGAATAATACATAATAGATTCAAGGTTTGAATCAGCTAAAGTATAATTAACATATATAGATGTAATTATAAAAAGAGCTGTCAAAATAATAATAACAATCGCACCAATTTTCTTAATACCACATTTACTCATTATATCCCTCTTTTATGCATAAATATATTATATCTATTTTAGATAAAAAATACAATTACAATAGATAAAAAAAAAGACCATTTAGGTCTTTAATACTAGTAGTATAATTAATTGTTCTCAATTGAGAAAATACCATTTTTATCAACTGGAGCTTCTTTATTATAAGTAGCACTACCGAATGCTAGTATTGGAAGTCCAACAACTGGTAAAATAGTTACTAATAATGCAAATCCATTTGATTTACCAAACTTCTTAGCCATATTATAACTATAGTTAAATGATACCAATACTAATGCCATAGGATAAACATAATTTTGAGTACCTGATGCAGTAAATCCTGTTAAAACAGCAAAGATTGGGAACCACCACCAAGCTAATCCAGAAATTCTTGTTTCAACCCAAGAATTATATAATGGAATTAATCCCTTCCACCACTTTTCTCCTGCTTTCTTGAAGATAACACAATTTGAAGCAATCATTAATACTGCTAATGCAAAAATTACAATGAATAAAATAACAAAAAGAACAACAACTGCAATTGAAGCATTTGTAAACATTGTTTCAAAAGTGCTAGGTTCATTTATTGGATAATCATACACACTAATACACCTCCTCTTATAGATATTATCTCACTATTTTTTCCAAAAAACAAATAAATATTTTTAATTAAATATCAAATTTACCATCATAAGTATTAAATATGATTTCAAATTCTTCATCATGTCTTAATAATTCTTTATTATTAGAATTCACCATATTCTTAAAATCTTTATATGGTACATAAATTATTTCTGATATTTCCTCTTTTTGATACTTCATATCTTCAATCTTTTTATTAGTTTCTAAAAAATATAAGTCATTAAATTCATTATCAATAAAACTATCACTGATTTTTTCGTTCTTTGTAAGTGTCTTTATAAATTTTAATTCATTCTTTGTAACATCTAAATTAAGTTCTTCTTTTAATTCTCTTAAAGCTCCTGTTAGAGAATCATCCCCACTAGTTAAGTGTCCAGCACAAGAAATATCAAGCATATTAGGATGACTATCCTTATTAGCACATCTTCTTTGAAGTAATATATCACCGGTTTCATTTATGATCCATATATGAATTGTCTTATGCCAATCACCATCTCTATGAACCTCTCTTCTTAATTTTTTAATACCCGTCATTTTACCTTCTTTATCTAACACATCAAAATATTCATCCATATCAATCACCTAATCTAATTATATCATTATAAATAAAAAAAGAATCAATAATGATTCATCATTTATATATGCTTTTTAACTAAATTTAAATCCTTTCCCTTTTGAATAGTAACATCATGTCTTGCTAATAATTCTTCAATTTGAATTTTACCATCAAAAACATCTTGGATATTATAAATATATTTATCTCTCTTTTTTTGTTTTCTTTCTTCTAAATATAAATCAAATAATTTTTCAGCCAACAGAGTAGAATGAATATAAATAGAATTATTTAATAGCTCTTCAGGAGATAATGTATGAGTAAATTCATTTAGTTTTAACAATCTATAAATATTTAAAAAATGAACAAATCTTCTTCTTTCACTTATTTTAAGTAATTCACCTTTTGAATCTAATTCTAATGCAGCAAGTTTTTCAAGAAAAATTGTAATAACTTCTTTATTTAAAATACTATCAGTATAACCAGGATTAGATTCCTGTTCAGCATGAGCCAATTCATAAATATACGTCGCAGATGACAATTTTGTTAAATCTCTACCCATTAATACTTTGGAAAAAGGAATTATTCTTTTCTCACTACTTAATGTATTATTAACATAATCTTCATTAGAAATTACAATAAGCGGCTTTCTAATTTCACCAGTCATAGCATCGCCATCAACTAATTCTATAGGTAATGAAAATGGTGAAATAGACTTAGCAAGTGAATAATAATCTTTAGATAATTTAATCGCATCTTCTAACTTAAAACAATTATTAGGGTTAAATCTATTTTCATTCAACAATTGCTCATTAATATAATATATATCATGAACATCAAAATACTTTTCATAAAATTTAATCGCATCATTTTTTATTTCATCTAAAGATAAAGGTTCCAATTTAGGCATTTTATAATTACTAACTTTTTGTAATTCCTTTATAACTGGATCATAACTTTTATTTAAAGATACTTTTTCTAAACCATTCTTATATCCTAAAAATTGTAATTTATTTTTTAGGAATTTTAATCTATCTAAATCACTCATACCATATTCCCCACTAATGGCTCCATATTATATCATATTTTAATAAAAAAGTCAGAAAAAGAAGCAATTAAAACTTCTTTTCAAATTCTCCTCTAACACCTATTCCTTCACTTTTAATCATAAAAGTATGAATATTAAACCTCTTCATATTTCTCTCTAATTTTATTAATTCATATTTAGTTAAAACAGTATAAATAATATACGTTCTTGAATCATCATATCCACCTTGAGCACGCCAATAAGTAAAATCTCTTTTAAGTTCATTTTTGATAAAATCATTTAATTGTCTAGGATTCTCTTTACAAAAAATAAAAGCTGTTGAACAAATATTCTGTTCATGCATTTTATCAATCAATAATCCATCTACAGCAGAATAAATAATCGAATATATCATAATATCAATACCATACCTTAGACCTGCTATAACATAAATAAATGTATTAATAATCAATCCTAACTTGCCTACAGAAAAATGATTATTCTTCTTAGCTAAAGCAAGTCCAACAATATCAGTACCACCAGTAGAAGCCCCACTAGACAAAATCATTCCAACTCCAACTCCACCTAGTAATCCTCCAACCAAAACATTAGTTAATATATCATCAACAACCTGTATATTAGGAAGAAAAGATAACAATAACGATTGAATTGAAACAGCAAATAATGTTCTAAAGAAAAATGTTTTACCTACTGATTTATAAGCAACAATAAAAAGTGGGATATTAATTAAATAGTATAGAATACCACTAAAATCAAAAGTACTTTTAATATCAAAAGTATCAATAACAATACTTCTTATCAATTGAGATAAACCAAGTACCCCACCAGTATACAAATGATTAGGAACAACAAAGAAATTAATCGCAATACAAAAAAATAATGATCCAAGTAAAACTCTAGCTAAATCCTTCCAATCCCATTTAAATAAATTTATGATTTTAGACATAAAATCACCCCTTAGTGAAGAAATTATAACACTTTAAAAATAATTGTAAATATCTTTTTAAAAAAAATGACAAAACTATCTAGATTTGTCATTTATATACATTTTTTTACTTCTCCATTATCCAAATAACAGTACCCATAATAATACCAAAAATAATCGGTTGAATTATATAACTATGTATAGAATAATGAAAAACAGAATGAGTTATAAAATTACATAAAACAAGATCAAATAAAGGATATAAAATAATACCCGCAACACAAATTGCAACAATTTGAATAACTAAATGTTTCATACTTCCAAATTTGATATTTCTCATAATTACTCCCCTTTCATATTATTTCACTAATATATTTGGCTGATTCACCAACATAATCATTACATCTTCTGTCTTTTCTCATTAGATCTACACACTTAAGTGAACCAAACTTCTTCAAAAACAATTCATCATATTCATCAATCAAATCTTCTCTACCAATGTTTTTAAGAATATATTCCGTTGTAAGTAAAGCCCCACATTTACCATCAATACTTCTTGGAGCAGGTGGTTTCCCTTCTAAATTTAATTCATCTTTAAAAGTATCAAAAACAGCATTTGAACATAACAAACCACTTTGCTTTAATTTCCTAGCTTTAACCTCATAATCATTCATTAAAATCACCACCAATTATTTTACATCTTGCTGACAAATAAATATTTCTTTATCTCCATCATCTTTTTCAAATTTCGAATTATCTACTCTTACAAAATCGCTTCCAATCTCAGCATCCAAATAAGGTATAATATCCTCATCATAATTACATACAGTATTAATTGCAAATATATGACAATTATCAGGATTATCCATATAAGAAACCTCTTCATTTCCTGCTAAAAATCTCCATCCACTATCAGGAAAATTATCATCAGGATTTTCTCTATACATATAACCAACTTTATATCCATCTTTAGTAATCTTATTTGATACAAAGCATCCCTCTCCAGTATCACCTTTCCACTCAAAAATCTTTTTTATTTCAATATTTATAAAGCCATTCTTATCATATTTTCTTCCCATATAATCCTCCTATACAGTTAATTTATTAAAATCAATAGTACTTCTTTTAATTAAATATAAATATAGTATAACATCCATAATCATATAAATAATAGTCAATGCAATAAGTACTATTAAAGAACTAACAGAACCTAGAATTCTAGTAATTACAAATACATTAATTAATAATAAAATCATCCCTATAATAACAGATATAAATGAACTAGTACTTTGTTTAACAACCTCAGTACTATTTTCTGCATCTAGTTTTGGAAATTTCAAATTTACAATTAAACCTATAAAATGAGAAATTAATGGAACTAATACAGATATCATTAATAATAAAATCATTTCTAAAATATTTAATTTAAATTTTATAAAAAGAAATATATCTCCTACTATAAATACTGGTGTCGTAAGAACCAATCCAGAATATATTTTAGATAATAAAATTGTTTTCGTACTTACTGGTAAAGACTTCAATATATTAATATTTTTCCCCTCTAAGCTTATAACTGAATTAGTAATAGAAGTCATAAATGCCGTTGAAGAAATAAGTATATATACTAATAAAGATATATTAGAATTAATTAATTCCTTAGATATATTAAGACCATTTTTACCAGTTATCACTGGAATAAAACTATCAAACTTAATAATAATCACACCACAAGCTATTAGAAATAAGAATAATCCAAATCCTGCATTAATAATAAATACTGGTGTATTAAAAAATGTATTTAATTCTTTTTTTATTAGCGACCACCTAACTGAATTAGCTTTAATAATTGCCTTCTTATTATTATGCGACTTAGTAGTAATAACATTTTTTAATCTTGTATTAATTTTAAAATATATTTTACTCAAAATAAATATAGTAATTGCAAATAAAACTATATTGACTAGAACAAATATTAATAAATCTTTAATATTAAAATTAGTAACTAAATTAGCATATACACCCGCAGGATAATATACTTTAGTAATAATATCATTTATACTACTTACATTTTTAACTAAATGGTTTAAGAAATTATCAATATTAAATGATATAACAAAGATCATTAACAAAAACAAAGTTGTAATAATAGTTTGAGCAACATTCTTATACTTAAATAAACTAGTTAAGAAAGATGAAATTGTTCCGATAATACAAGATATAATAATAGGTATAATAGGAAGCATTATAAGCATAACAAAACTACTTATAAAGAAAGATATACTTAATGTATTTGCCCATCTAATATATGCAATAACTAGAGGAACAATTAATAATGCATCAAACATCAACTCAAATAAATAAAATTTAAATATTCTAATAAATAAGATTGTACTTTTCCTAATTGGAAGAGAAAACAATAGCTGATCATCTCGACAATTAAATATCAAAGGTCCTGATTTATAAATACCTTGTATAACAGTGAATATTGCAGCAAGAAAAACAAAAATAGATAAAACAACATACTGTAAATTAAGGGGTGCAAATTTTTCAAATAATGTATTAGCATATGACCAAATCATAATCATAAAGAAAAACGAAACAATAAAAATTAATAACGTATTTTTTCTTTTACTATAACTCTTGCGATTAATTTTAAATAAACTCATATCACTAGTCATTGTAGCTTTAACTAAAGAACATATTTTTTTCATTATTTATCCTCTAATTCCATAAATACATTTTCAAGTGACTTATCACCTTTTATTTCTTTCATACTGCCACATTTTATTAATTCACCATTTTTTATTATAGCAACCCTTTTACATATTTTCTCAGCAACATCTAAAATATGTGTAGAGTAAAATACAATTTTTCCTTCTTTAACCATTTCATTTAATATTTCTTTAATATCAAAAACAGCCTTAGGATCTAATCCAACAAAAGGTTCATCCATAACAAGAATCTTTGGATTATGAGCAAGTGCTGATATTAAGACAACTTTTTGCTTCATACCATGGGAGAAGCTTTCTATTGGATCATTTAATTTATCTTCCATCTCAAACATTTTAGCATACTTCTCTATATTTTTCTTTCTTGTTTCAGTATCAATTTCATACATATCACAAATAAAATTAATATAATCAATAGCTTTCATTTTATCATATGTTTCTGGATTATCAGGAACAAAAGCCATCAACATTTTACACTCAACGGGTTTTTCTTTGATAGACATTCCATCTATCAAAATATCTCCTTCATCAAAATCATGAATACCAACTATTGATTTAATAAGAGTAGTTTTTCCTGCTCCATTATGTCCAATAAAAGCAAAAATATCTCCATCGTTAACATCAAATGAAACATTATTTACAGCCTTCTTATTACCATATTTTTTAGTAACATTTTTTATTTCTATCATAAAAATCACCCTCTAAATTATATTGTATTCAATATAACATACAAATTCTTTGCTTCATTTGTATCATAACCTAAATCATCTAAGATACTCAAGAATGTATCCAAACTAACAGCTTTATACCAATCAATTTGATTAATAATAGATTTTATTACCTTCTTTTTTTTATCATCTAAAATATTATCAGTTCTATCTTTTAGTTCCTTTAGAATCTTGTCCTTTGTCTCCACTATCATCACTCCATCCTTCATATATTATCTTTCTATCCCTACCAGCAAACCCATATATACCATCTTCAAATCTAGATTTTATTTCATCAAAATCCAATTGTTCTTTATTTTTATCTGAAGTAATTACTATATATTTATTTGAGCTAGGAAATTTATTTACATTACCATTCTCATTATAAATAACTACAATAGCCAGTTCATAGGACTTATCAGCTTTTAATGGTCTTCTATTAACTATAAATTCAATTTTACAAGCATCTTCACATGAATCAAATACATTTTTCCTTAAAGTACTAATTATTTGTTGAATATCTATAAATTTTAAATCAGTTTTATCAATAACATCCATTATAATTTTTAATCTATCTTCAATAGAAATATTTTTCTTCTTTTTATATAGCGATTCATATACATCTAAAGCATCAATAAATTGATTTTTATCTTTTCTTCTATTTAAATATTCATCTACAAGAGCAAGTTGATCGTGTACAGTCTCCTTTAATCTCAAAGGGACTTCAAAAAGAGGATTAAAATTATGGACACTACCATATGATTTTTCTCTTGATAAATCAGACCCCATTAAACCATGAGCAGCATCAGCTTCCATAACTATATCACCAATCTTAAACATAACCTTCATATGAGAATCTTTATAATCTATATTGGTATTTCTACTATAATCAACTATTTGATAAGATATTCCTAATATATCTAAAAACTTTGCAAAAAGCATTGTAATTTCAGTACAAATAACATCTGAATCAACTTTAATATCATTTAATCTTTTTATATCAGCATGATCAATCACAGGCTTTTTCGCATCTTTATCATCTTCCAAAACATATTTATAGCAAAAGAAATCCTCATCATAAGAAAACTTTTGACATAATCTTCTATATATATAATAAGCCTTTTGTAACTTGTTAAAATTTGCAGGCATACCATCAAGAATACACTCTTTTAATTCATCACTTAAAGTAAATTCATCTACAATATTTCTCGATTCTACAAATTCAACATTACCAACTCTATTAGGCTGAAAGTGATATTTAATAACCCCTATATTTTTATATATTATTTCCTCATCAACAGCACTTATATTAAATAAATCTATTAATTTTTTATTAATCTTAAATCCATCATAAATGCTCTGAAAAAGCAACTTATAAAACTCTTCACCAGTAACACCCATGAAATTATTATTTTTTATCATTCTAGCCATGTCATCTTCAGAAGACTTTAATAATAGAAATAAATCACTATATGTAATATTATTAGCTATTTCTTTATTAGAAAATCTCTCATACATATTATCTTTATCTATACTCTTTTTTTAATTATTATATACAATCAATTGCCATTTTTTAACACTACCCCTATTCTCATCAATATAATTCATTACTTCTTTAGGTCCAACACAAAATTGAAGAAGAGTTCCATTCTCACATAAATAAAAATAAAAATCATAAAAAGGGTTTAATTCATCATAACTTTTGATTGTAAGATTTCTCATTAACTCTTTGTTATTAACAAATTTATACAGAATATATTCTTTAACTTTGGCAATAATAACATCCTCAGAACCAGGATTTTTTTTAATAAATTTTTCTATCGATTTAAAACTGATTGCCCAAGTATCATTAACCTTCTTAAATAATGGCATAAAAACACCCCACACTCTATATCATAACAATACAAATCTATTATAACACAAAAAATAAAAAGAGAGATGATAATCTCTCTACATATAAGGCATAAATTTACTTTTAATCTTTTTTAAAACGTTCCTTTTGGCTTTGACTTCTTCTAAATCTTGATAAACTTTAAATACGTTTCTATTAATATTAATATTACGTTTTTTATCAACCCTATAAATATAAGCATCTACAGCTTCTAAAGACATACAATTTTCTATACAATAATGGTTAATATATTTATTTAAGCCTTTCAAATAATCACTCTTAAACCAATTAAAAATATTATCTAATTCAGAGCAACTATTTCCATAATATATTTGATGCAATACTTTATTTCTAAGATTAAGTAAAGCAATCATTGCAAAATTACTTTGCTCACCATCAATACCTATCATAAGAGCACCAATATATAGTTTTTCAACTTCAAAGGTATAGTATTTTTTCTTTGCATTTAAATCTATATCACTAGATTTATATGTAGAAGAATCATAACTATGATATGGTTTACTAGATTTATCTTTTCCCGATAATACATCTCTTGCAGTATTAATCTTTTTACACATTTCTGTTGCATCAGGTTCCTTACAAATGTCAGGATGCCATTTTCTCATCAATTCCTTATAATTTCTTTTTAACTGTTTGTCAGTAAAATTACTATTCAACCCCATAATTTCAAGAGCTTCACTATATTCCATTATATTTTAACCCCTCTCAAATAAAGCAAGACATATTATAACACAAAAGATTAAAAAAAAGCAATATTTATATAAAGAAAGAGAACTGCATTTATTTAGTTCTCTTTCTTTTCATAATAACATTTAGGACATAATGACACATAAGTAACTTCTGCTTCACCATCTATAGCAACCTGATCTCCATCAAAAACAAATTTTCCATCTACCATTCTCGCATTAAAAGTTGCCTTAGAACCACATTCACAAATTGTTTTCATTTCTTCAATTGAATGAGCAATCTCAAGAAGTCTAGTACTTCCTTCAAATCCATTTGTATTAAAGTCTGTTCTTAAACCATAACAAATAATTGGAATATCATAATCAACAACTATTCTAAGTAAATCATCAACTTGTTTTCTTTCTAGAAATTGTGCTTCATCAACAAAAATACAACTAACATCCTTTATTTTTTTTAAATAATTATACAAATTTTCCTTAGGTTTAATCAAATGATCAACTATTCTATCAAGACCAATTCTAGAAACAATTTTGTCTCCACCCTTTGTATCAATTAAAGGTTTAAGAACCAAAACATTCATGTTTCTAGATTCATAATTATACGCAGCTTGCAAAAGTAATGCTGTCTTACCACAATTCATTGCCCCATATCTGAAATACAATTTTGCCATAATAAGTACCCTCCTGAATTAATATATCACACATAATCAAGCACTTACAAGGCATTTTAATTTTTTAATTACTTTCTTCTCAATTCTCGAAATATAGCTTTGAGAAATACCAAGTTTTTCTGCCACCTCTTTTTGAGTAAACTCATCATTTCCTAAAAGCCCATACCTTAAAACCATAATATCCCTATCTCTAGGTTTTAAATTTAAAATTTCCTTTATCATTAGACTTTTATCATTTTTTTCTTCAATATTCTTACTAACTAAATCTTTATCAGTACCAATAATATCTTCTAGATGTAATTCATTACCATCACCATCATATGAAAGTGCTTGATCTATACTAACCTCCTGTCTAATTTTCTTATTTTTTCTCAAATACATAAGAATTTCATTATCAATACATCTAGAAATATAAGTTGCAAGTTTAATATTCTTACCAATACTAAAAGTATTAATTCCTTTGATTAAACCAATACTACCAATACTAACCAAATCCTCTAAATCTACACCAGTATTTTCATATTTTTTAGCAAGAAAGACAACCAATCTTAAATTATGTTCAATAAGCATCTCCCTCGCATGATTATCACCTTTATCCTTAAGTAAAATGAATGCCTCTTCATCTTCACTAGATAATGGTTCAGGTAATATATCAGTTGCTCCTACATAAAAACATGATTTAACTCTAATAAAAAAACTCTTAAACAAATTGATTATTCTTAACATAAATCCTCCTTAATTTTATTTGGTAAAATACAATTACATCCATTTAATTCAAATTTATCTTTTGATAAACCAATCAAGCAATTATCAATTATCTTATCATTAACAATAACCTTATCTGGTCTAATACATGGTATAACTCCACTAGTATTAAGAGCTTTATAAGGAATATAAATCAACTTATTAGTATTAATTTTTAAATTAACAAGAATAACAGATTTCTTACTTATTGGAGATTCAAGTTTATTTCCAGTATCAACAAATCCCTCCAATCTATATGTTTTTTTATTATAGATAATAGATACACTATATTTATCATTAATATTATATTTATGATTAATTAGTTCCTTAACAATTAAAAATAAAACTATTGGACTACCTACCACAATAACAATAAAATTAGTATACAAACCAACGTCAAAATCGAATAAATATATCATTCCTCCCAAAATAATACTTAGTAAATAAAAATAAATAGTATTCTTAAAAATGTTATTAAAACCAAACGCTACAATTATCATAATAAATGAAAATATAATCTTAATAATAAATAATTCTATACTCGATATTTTAATATAAATAAGTAAAGTACTCATCATCCCAATAGAACTACTTAATACAATTCTAATATTACTCTTATTTATTTTTAATAATCTTTTAGTACCATATAAGATCATAAAATCTAACAAAAAATTAATTATATATATAAATTCTATATACATTTTCATCTAATCACCAAAATAATTATATAAATAAAAAAACGACTAAATTGTCGTTTTATATCTTTTTCTTTTTAATAAATATTTTTATTATATAGTATAAGAATATTCCCATAAACAAAACAAATATCCACTTTAAAACAATACATAAAGATGGAATAGATCCGGCATAATTATCAATTATTGCGAAAATATTCTCTGGTAAATATTTACCTATTAGTTTCGATACATCTCCAAGTCCAATATTATTTTTAATAAAAGCAAGTATTCTTAAAGTTATTTCAACTATCGCTAGAAAGAAAACAAAAGAAGAAAATCTCTTAAAAAACATTATAACTAGTATTACACCAACAATTAAAACAATTAAATCAATATACATAACATCCAACTCCTATCATATATATTAATTTTACCATTAAAAATAAAAAAAGGAAATAATTTCTTTTATGGCAATAAAAGCTTATCTCCTTCTTCCAACATCTTCTCAATAAATATTCCATAACCATTCTTAACATCATCAACAACAACATAGTTAACCACCCCAATAACTTTATTATTCTGAATAATTGGCGAACCACTCATTCCTTGAACAACACCTCCAGCTTTATCAATTAACCTTTCATCTGTTATTTCAAAAAATATATTTTTAACTATATCATTCTCATCTAAAGAAATAATATTAATAGAATAATCCTTGCTACTATTACCTAGATCTAATCTAATAGCTGCTTCTCCTAGTGAAATATTATTATGAGACTCAACCTCAATTAAATTATTTTCATTACCAATCTCTTCAGTATATTTGCCATATATACCATTAATTTCATTTTTGTTTATTTCACCAAGTTCTTTATTAGTAATAGATGCATGTATCTCACCAATCTCAGTATTATTACTCTTATTAATTGAACTTATATTGGCATCATATATATTTCCTTCATCCATCATAAATTTATCTGCAGATGAGGACTCAAGTATTTCGTGGCCAAGAGATGCAAAAATTTTAGTCTCAGGATCAATATAAGATAAAGTACCTATTCCATTTATTTTATCTTTTACATATAATCCAGTAGATAAAGAATTATTAACTTTTGTAACAACTAATTCCTTATCAATCTTTTTATCACCTCTAATAATAGAAACATGATAAGTATCAGGTTTAGTAATAATACTATTTAATTCATCAATACTACTAATAGACTTATTATTAATCTTAGTAATAAAATCTCCTACTTTAAATCCAGCCTTTTTAGCACTATATTCTCCATCAACTTTGTAAAAGTCAACAATATAAACACCTCTTGCTTTAACTTCAATACCAACAACTTTTCCCGGTATAATTAATTTATTACTGTACGCAAAAGCATTTATAGGAAATAATAATAATATAAGTATTAGAAATCTTTTCATTTTAACACCTCACTATTATTATTAACTATAAAAAAAATAATATACCAAAAAGTATATTATTTAACTACATGAATACATATCACTAAATGTATCAACATAACATTGCCAACCAAAATTAGACATATCAAGATTATTATCTAAAAAACCATTATAATTAGTACAATAGATTGTCTGAAAAGGAGAACCAATTATATTTGATTTGAAGAATCAGCATCATCAGCTGGATTAGCTATCAGTTTTGCAACTATATTTGTTGATTCGACATTATCTATAGGAGTCTTAATCATCACAACGCTTATTCTTACATAAATAATATCTCCCGCATTTAATTCATCATCATCTATATATTCCTCTACACTAAAATATTCAGTATTAGAATTTGTTAGATTTAAAGAAATTTTAGTACCAACATCATTTGAATCATTTTTTACTTTGATAATAGCATTAACAATATCACCTTTTTTAAATAATGTTGAAACATCAAATGAAGCATTAATATCATTAAAAATAGTTATTGTATTTGTAGGTGAACCATCTATTGTAGGTTTATTTGGATCAGCATTTAAAAACTTAACTTTAAAATTATTTTGATTAGCAGAATCTTTACCAGATTCATTTATAGATAAATCAATATTACTTATAATTGCATACCCTACTCCTAGTGTAATTAAAGCTACTAAAGAAAAAATTAATAATTTAAGGCCTCTATTTTTTTCATAAACATAATCCTCTACTATATATATATTCAAATAAAAACAGGTCAATTAATCCAAATTGACACTGCTTATACATTACTATTTATTCTTCTACTTTAAAATCAACTATTTCATTATTTTCTTTAACAAGTTTAGTAATAGCCTCTTCTGCATTCTTCAACTTATCATCACAAGTTTTAGCAAGTTTCATTGCTCTATTAAACTCACTTATCGCATCATCAAGTGGAACTTCACCAGTTTCTAATTTTTTTACGATTTTCTCTAAATTATCAAGAGACTCTTCAAAACTCAATTCTTTTTC
Source organism: uncultured Erysipelotrichaceae bacterium (assembly GCA_902768065.1). The sequence continues at coordinate 32,736 of CACXJP010000005.1, read as the reverse complement.
TTTCTTTTCAGCCATAATCCTCACCTAATACCTTTCTATAAAAATAAATATCCATATATTATAAATCCATTAATTAAAATAATAAAAATAGACATAAGTTTACCCAATATACCTTTTTTAGTAAACAAAAAGCAAAAAGCAGCTAATGCACAAATAACAGCAACACCTAAAAATATAGAATGAAAACTATTATAGTATAAAACCATTTTTTCATTTCTATTAGCAAATCTCTCTGCCGCAACAGGATTAGCAACACTTTGCCAAGAAGAAATATTAGCTCCTATTAATTCAATACTTAAAGATAGATTTAAAATAGTAATAAAGAAGAAAATAAACACTATCGCTATTGAATTATTTTTCTCATCAACACGATCTTCAGCCAATTCTACTTTTTGTTCTTTAGGACTATTATCACGAGATTCTTTCTTTATCTCAGTATTATTTATACCATAACATTCAGTTACAAAATCTGGTCTACCACTCATCATATCACCTTAGTATCAATATCACCATCATTAAAGGAAATACTTAGCACATCACCTTTTTTAATCTTTTTAACACTATTAATTACTTTATTATCTTTCTTTGTAATAGTATAGCCCCTTTTTAATGTAAGTAATGGACTAAGTGTTTCTAATTTAGAAATAATTTGTAAATACCTATTGCTCTTATTATCAAGTAATTTATATGGATTTTTTAAAATATATGAATTTTTTAATTTAATAAGTTCTTTTTCCTTTACATTAACTAAATTTACTAAAGAAAATTTAAGTCTTTCCATTACATTATCAAATATCATTTCTTTTGTTTGATAAATACTTATTGGATTTTTAAATATATTTCTATTCATCAAATCAGATAACTTTCTTCTATCTCTTTTTATTTGATTATCAATACTTTGATGAAGTCTAATATTTACCTGTTTCAAATAACCAATCATATCAGAAAGCTGCGGAACAGCCATCTCAGCTGCACCTGTAGGTGTTGGAGCACGTAAGTCTGCAACAAAGTCAGCTATTGTAAAATCAACCTCATGTCCTACAGCACTTATTACTGGTATCGAACAATTATAGATGGCACGTGCAACAATTTCTTCATTAAATGCCCATAAATCCTCAATACTTCCTCCACCACGACCAACAATCAATGTATCTAAATCATAATCTTCAGCTCTTTTTATCTGTTTAACTATATCATCTTTTGCATCTTCTCCTTGAACTAAAGAAGGAAATAAATATATCTCAGTAAGCGGCCATCTTCTCTTAATAGTAGAAATTATATCTTTTATTGCAGCACCAGTTGGTGCAGTAACTACACCTACTCTTTTAGGAATCTTTGGAATTTTCTTTTTATGTTCTTCTCTAAATAGACCTTCCTCTTCAAGTTTTTTCTTTAATTGTTCATAAGCAATATATAAATTACCTACACCATCTTCTAACATATCATTAACATATATTTGATATGCACCAGTAGCTTCAAATACACTTATCTTTCCTGTTACAAGAACCTTCATTCCATCTTGTGGAATAAATTTAAGTTTCCTTGTAGAAGATGCAAACATAATAGCATTAATTCTACTACCTTCATCTTTAATAGTAAAATAATAATGTCCTCTACTATGAGGTTTAAAATTAGATATTTCGCCTTTAATAAACACTTCATTTAAATGAACATCATTATCTATTTTATATTTAATATATCTAGTTAACTGTGTAACTGTAATATATTTGTCATTCAAAATATCACCTTCTAATTATTTAACTTCTTCATGATATACTTTATCAAGTACACCATTAATCATCTTGACAACAGCATCCTCAGAATACTTCTTAGAAAGTTCAATAGCTTCATTTATAGAAACAACAGATGGAGTTTCAGTATACATAAGTTCATAAATACCAATAGATAGAATTGCTTGATCAACCTTATTAAGTCTTTCAATCTTCCAATCTTTAAGATATTTATTAGCCAACTTATATATATCTTTTTTCTTTTCAATAACACCTTTAACAGTATCATTAACAAAACTATTTTCTATATCAAGTGCCTCATGAATTAAATCATCAATATCATAATCAACTTTAGCCTCATCATAAATACTAACTTGATATAAAACCTTCATTATTATTTCTCTTAACTCACTTCTATTCTTCATCTTTCTCACCAACCTTATTTTATCATATTATAATCATATTGTCATTTTCTAATTCTTTTTATTTTTTGTTTCTTTATTTATTTCATATAAGAATGACAATGCATCCATTGGAGTCATTTCTAATGGATTAATATTTTTAATTTTTTCTTCTATTTCATTCTTCTTTGGAGTTATCTCCTCTTCATTTAACTCAAATAATGTTGTTTGAGTAAATGTTTCCTTCTTAATACTCTTTTTCTCATATACACTAAGTATTTCATCTGCTCTCTTTATTAAAGAATCAGGTAAATGTGCAAGAGCTGCAACATGAATACCATAACTCTTATCAACAGCTCCAACCTTTACTTTATGTAAAAAAGTAACTCTACCATTCTCTTCAACAGCAGAAACATGAACATTTTTTAGTTTCTTTAAATCTTTTTCAAGAACAGTTAATTCATGATAATGTGTAGAAAACATAGTCTTAGCCCTAATTTTATCATGAATATATTCAAGTATTGCCTGAGCTAAGCTCATACCATCATATGTTGCTGTTCCACGACCCAATTCATCAAACAGGATTAAACTGTTTTCAGTTGCATTTTCTATTGCATAGTTTGCTTCTTTCATTTCTACCATAAATGTAGACTCTCCACTAACTAAGTCATCACTTGCCCCAATTCTAGTAAATATTTTATCAAATATTGGTAGTGTAGCTTCACGGCAAGGAACAAAACATCCTATTTGAGCCATAATGACAGTAATAGCACATTGTCTCATATAAGTAGATTTACCAGCCATATTAGGACCAGTTATTAATAAGATATTAGTAGTTTTATCCATAACAATATCATTAGCAATATACTTATCTTTCATAACTTGTTCAACAACAGGATGACGACAATCTATTAATCTAATTAATTTTTCATCAGTAAGTTCAGGTCTAACAAATTTATAATTATCACTTACAACAGAAAAAGCTTGAATCATATCTATTTCACTTATTATCTTGGCAGTTTTTTGTAATCTTTGAACATATCTTTTAACTACTTCTCTTATATCCATAAATAATTTATATTCTAAAGATATAATCTTTTCTTCTGCCCCTAAAATGATATTTTCCTTTTCTTTAAGTAATGGAGTAATATATCTCTCGGCATTTGCTAGTGTTTGTTTTCTTTCATATCCATATTCTTCTTTTACCAAAGACTTTTGACCTTTAGAAACTTCAATGTAATAACCAAAAACTTTATTGAATCCAACTTTTAAATTCTTAATACCAGTTCTTTCTTTTTCTGTTTTTTCCATTTCTAAAATAAAATCTTTAGAACCACTACTTACTTTCTTTAACTCATCAAGTTCACTATTATAACCTTCTTTTATTAAATGTCCTTCATGTAAAGAAAATGGAGCATCTTCATAAATAGTCTTTTCAAGTAATTCATATAATTCTTCGAAAGTATCTATTTTTCTATCAACTTTCAATTCTTTTAAAATATTTTTAATATTTGGAAGTACCTTAATAGAATTTTTTAATTGAATCAAATCTTTAGCATTCAAATTACCATAAGTTATTCTTCCTACCAATCTTTCCAAGTCATATACTTGTTCCAAAGATTTAATTAAATCATCACGTAATATAAATTCTGTACTTAATAAAGAAACTAAATCATATCTCTTTATAATTTCAGTTTTATCAGTTAAAGGATTTAAAATACTATGCTTTAAAAATCTACTTCCCATTGCAGTTTTACATTTATCAAGTAACCAAAGAAGACTATATTGTCTTTCTCTATTTCTAAGAGTCTCTATTAATTCCAAATTTTTTCTAGTATTTATATCAAATTCTAAATAAGTTGAAGACTTAACAACACAACATCTTTGTAAATGATGAAGATCTCCTTTTTTATTTTCTAAAATATAATGTAATAAATGTTTAAGAGTCTTAACAAGCCTAACATCTTCTATTTCTTTATAAATATAAGCATAATTATTATCTTCTAATTCATCCTTAGTAATAGATACTAAAATATCATATTCACTTCTTAGTCTTTCTACAAGTTCTCTATCGATACTATCATTTACAATAACCTCTCTAAAACTATTTCTAGCTATTTCTTTAATTACCTTATCATTTTCGCCCTCAATAAGAGTAGCATATACTTCTCCAGTAGAAATATCAGCATAACTCAAACCAAAACAATAATCAAAACTATATATATTAGCAATATAATTATTATCTCGAGAATCAATATTATTGTCAATTCTTGTACCTTTGGTAACTACTTGTACAACATCTCTCTTTACCATTCCTTTTGTTTCTTTAGGATCTTCTAATTGTTCACAAATAGCTACTTTATAACCTTTTTCAATAAGTTCATCTACATATGAAGAATAAGAGTGATGAGGAATACCACACATTGGTACTCTTTCATCTAATCCTGCATTTTTACCAGTTAAAGTTAATTCCAATAACCTAGAGGCTAATATAGCATCATCAAAAAACATCTCATAAAAATCACCAAGTCTAAAAAAGATAATTGCATCTTCATAATTATCTTTAATATCCATATATTGTTGCATCATTGGACTTAGTTTTGATCTATCGACTTCACTTCTCTTCATATATACCACCTGAAGAATATTATATCATAATTTGCCAAAGAAAAAAGAAACATAACAGTTATTTTGTTATCTTTCTTTTCTTTTTTACCGATTTCTTCTTATTAATAGTCTTTTTATTAGTTTTCTTTTTTCTTTTCTTTTTATTTTTAGTACTTGAATTATTCAATATATTAGAAAAAATTGCAACAAATTCAAAAAGAGTAACAATGATTACCGCTTTAGGCATAATCAAATAAGTAAGATTAAGTAACAACATACTTATTAATAAACATACACCAAAAATGGCAGTATCCATATTTACATTAGTACTATTTTTATTTAAAAATAATCTAAAGAAATATTCTGAAAAAATATAACCTATAAGCATAATAATCCAAATGATAATAATTATTATATAATTCTGATATTTAGAAATAAAACTATCATTATAAACCTCAACATCAGATGAATCTAAATCATAATAATTACATATTAGTTTATAAAATGCCGAGTACCCATTTTTAATTCCCTCATCCCAATCACCATTTTTAAATGAAGTCATAAAGAACTGTTCTATATATTCATCAATTATTTGAGAATAAATTATATCGGATAACTCTTCACCAACTTTTACCCTCATCTTCCTATCATCTTTTGAAATTAATATTAAAATACCTTTTTGAGACATATCAAACTTTTTATATATTTTATCAGCATACTCTTCAACACTAAGATTACTTAAATTATCAACTGTAACAACATAATAATCAAGTTGGATATTATCATCTAAATATTTAGAATTATTATAAATAAAATCTTTTGTCTCATCAGTTAGAACATTTGCCTCATCTGTAATATATTCACTCTCTGATTTATTTACTAATGAAAAAACATTCACTGGAATAAATAAAAACAGCATAAAAACAATTATTAAATGTTTTTTCATAATAAATCCTCCTAATCATCACTTCTACTTGCAATAACAAGTGAACAATAAACAAATAAAAGTACTAAAGCTAATATAATTAAAAATATATAAATCATACATCTCCTCTTTTCATAAAAATAAATACTATCAGATATTTTATTTTATGTAAAAAGACCATATTTATTAATTTATATATAAATTATAACTAAAATATTTAAAATATATTACAAAAATAACAAATTACAGAAAAAGAGTACAATTATTTTACATATTTACTATCGCAAAAAAAAGGAAATTCAATTAATCTTAACCTATTAAAGAACTTCCTCATAAACTAATTATATCATATTTTTAATAAAAATACTAGTCTTGTAATGGAACTCCATTAGCATCAGTATTGATACTACCGCAAAGAATCATAATTCCTTCGATTAATCCCCAGATTCCACCAATACCACAAGTTACTATTGTAACTACTATTTGAATAACACCTCTTGAAGTATTACCTAAATAAAAGTTATGAATTCCCCAAGCTCCTAGGAAAATTCCTAACAAACCAGCAGCCATTTTTGACTTTGCTTCTGGATTAACTGGTGCTCCTGGTTGAGCTCCTACGTTTTGTTGTGCTCCACATCCTGGACAGAATGTTTGAGTATCTTCTATTTGTGTACCACAATTTTGACAAAATTTTGCCATACTAATCACTCCTTTCTTCTATTCTAACATAAATGAATAAAAATTAAAACTACAAATAATTACTTTTGAAATTGAGAATTGTAAAGTTTTGCATAGAATCCATTTTTCTTTAATAATTCCTCATGATTACCTTGTTCAACAATATTACCTTCATTCATAACTAATATTAAATCAGCATTTTTTATAGTAGATAATCTATGTGCAATAATAAAACTTGTTCTTCCCTTAGTAAGCTTATCCATAGCCTTTTGAACCAATTCTTCTGTTCTAGTATCAACATTAGAAGTAGCCTCATCTAAAATCAAGAATGGTGCATCCTCTATCATACCTCTAGCAATAGTAATTAACTGTTTCTGACCTGAAGAGATAATATCATTATCTCCAACAATGGAATCAATTCCACCAGGAAGAGTATTTATAAAATGATCGATACCAACTATTCTACATGCTTCCCAGATAGTATCATCAGAAACATTTTCACAGTTATACCTGATATTATCTTTTATAGATCCATCAAATAACCATGTATTTTGTAAAACCATGCAGAATAATTCATGTACATTTTCCCTAGTTAATTCTTTAATTGAAACACCATCAATAATAATATCTCCCGAATTAATTTCATAGAATTTCATTAATAAGTTAACCATTGTTGTCTTACCTGCTCCTGTTGGTCCAACAATAGCTATCTTTTCACCAGATTTAACTTTAGCACTAAAATCTTTTATAATTGTTTTTTCTTTATCATATCCAAATGATACATTTTTAAATTCAATATTTCCCTTAGCATCACTTTTCTTTATTTTTCCTTTTATACCCTCTTCTGATGATAATTCTTCTTCACCAGTAAATTCAAATACACGTTCAGCTGCTGCCAATATAGATTGCATTGTTGTCATCGCTTGAGCAATTCTAGATAATGGATTAGTAAATAAACGAACATAAATCATAAATGCAACAATTACACCAAATGTTGTCTTACCATTCATTACAAGTAATGCTCCTACAACACAAACAGCAACATAACCAAAATTACCAATAAAATTCATAAGTGGTTGCATTATTCCTGATAAGAATTGACTCTTTCGATTGCAGTCATATAATCTATCATTTATTTCATCAAATTCAGCTAAAGCACACTCTTCACCATTATAAGCCTTAACAACATTATGTCCTGAATATATCTCCTCGATATGTCCATTCAAATCACCTAATTCTTTTTGACGTTGTACAAAATACTTTTGTGATTTTTTAAGTAAAACAAATGAAACAAAAAAACCAAAGACACTAGCAAATATTGCCGTAAGAGCCATAACCCAATTTGTAACAAACATCATTACAATTGAACCTAAAAATAAAGTGACATTTGTAACCAGTGAAGTAATAGTATTACTCATATTAATACCAATAGTATCAACATCATTTGTAACACGAGATAAAACGTCTCCTGTTTCATGAGAATCAAAATACTTCAAAGGAAGTCTATTAATCTTTCTACTTATGTTTTCTCTAAGTTTCTTAGAATATCCTATACCAACATAAGCCATAATAATTCCCTCTATATAAATAAATAAAGAATTTAATAAATATATTATAGCTAAAATAATTGATTTAGTTTTTAATTGATCCATATCCATCTTTGGTTCTATAAAACCTTTAATCGACTCAGGAATTTTATCAAGTTTCTTTAACATTTCATCAGAAGAAGGACCTTCATTTAATGTACTCATAATATCCATATAATCAATTTGATCTTCTTTTGTAATTAAGACTCCTTCATATGTAAAATCATTAACCAAAGCAAGTTTCTTATCTCTAGATAAATTCTGATATATATCAATATAATTTGCATCAAATTGTGTTGTATTTGTATTATCAACATTCATATTAGAATGATTTATTATTTCTTCCGATATCACCTGTATATTCTCAACTCTAGGCTTAATACCTCCAGTTATAACATCAGTAACACCAGCTAATCTATTAGGAGCAACAGTTGATAAGATTGCTGCAACTAATGATAAAATAATTGATATTATTAATAAATATCTCCACTTATCTAAATTTATGAAAAGATTTATCAAAGTACCTTTAACATCATTTACTTTTTCAACTTTTTGTATTCTAGGCATTTTCTAACTCCTCCTCACTTAATTGAGATAGTGCTATTTCTTTATATACCTCACAGTCTTTAAGTAAACTCTTATGAGTTCCAAAGCCAACACATTCTCCTTTATCTAAAACTACAATCTTATCAGCATTCATTATTGTACCAATTCTTTGAGCAACAATCATACTAGTAGCATTCTTAGTGTACTTCTTTAATTCTTGTCTTAGAGTCAAATCTGTTTGATAATCAAGTGCAGAAAAAGAATCATCGAATATATATATTTCTGGATTCCTTGCAATTGCTCTTGCAATAGATAATCTTTGTTTTTGTCCACCAGAAATATTTGTACCACCTCTAGCAATATGAGAATCATATTTATCTTCCATTTTCTCAACAAATTCTTTTGCTTGTGCAACTTCAACAGCTTCTTTAATTTTATTTAGTGAAGGTTTTTTCTTACCATTATCACCATATGCCACATTATCTTTTACTGAACCAGTAAACATAACCGCAGTTTGAGATATATAACCTATTTTATTATTAAGAGCTTTAATATCATATTCTTTAACATTGACACCATCAATTAAAACCTCTCCATCAGTTACATCATATAATCTAGGAACAAGATTTATTAACGTAGATTTACCAGAACCAGTCGAACCAATAAATGCAATTGTTTCACCTTTATTTACCTTAAAACTAATATCTCTTAAAACATAATCATCAGCATCTGGATATTTAAAACTAACATTTTTAAACTCAATTGTTCCACTCTCTTTAGTATCACCTTTGAAGGTCCCACTTTTTATTGATACTTTTTCACTCAATACTTCATTAATACGGTTAGCAGATACCTTTGCTCTTGGCGCAACCATAAATATAAAAGTAAGTAATAAGAATGAAATAATTACTTGCATACCATAACTAGAAAAAACAACCATATTACTAAACATCGTTATTTTATCAACCATACTACACTGTATAATCAAAAATGCACCTACAACATATATTGCTAAATGTTGAAAATGCATAACAAAATTCATCATAGGTTCCATCAGAGCAAATGTTCTTGTAACCTTTAAGTGAATACCAGTAATATCATCATTGACATTATCAAATCTTTTTTCTTGAAAATCTTCTGCATTAAATGCATGTATAACTTGAATACCTGTAATATTTTCTCTCGTAACACCATTTACCTTATCAGTTAATTTCTGAATTTTAGTAAAACGTGGTGTAACAATGCTAATAATTATTAGATTTGTAACAACAATTAAAACAACGCCTATTGCTGTTATTACACTTAATTCTCCACTCTTTCCAATTATCTTAGACAAAGCCCAAATAGCCATAACAGGAGCTTTAATAAGCATTTGTAATCCCATTGCCAAAAGCATTTCAATTTGTGTAACATCATTAGTAGTTCTAGTAATTAAACTACTGGTTTGAAATTTCTTTATTTCTGCAATACCAAAATCCTCAACTTTAGAGAATATTTTTCTTCTAACATTCCTAGAAAAACGTGCTGATAATAAAGACGTCAAATATCCTACTACAATAGTACATATCAAACTACTAACAGCACACAAAACCATATGTCCTCCAGCAATTAAAATCTCATTCATTGTACTATTTTCTGTTTGAACTAACGTAGTAATCTCACTCATATATTCAGGAATTCTTAAATCTAAGAAAACAGAAAAAATAACCAAAACAAAAACCACTAAAATAATTAAGTAATCTTTCTTTTCAAAATTTTTAAATAACTTTAACATTCAATCTCCTCCATACATTATATGCATTATAATAAACATTATAATTATACCATACAAAAAGGATAATTAAATATACTAAATATATTAACTATCCTTTTTTTTAAAACAATTTTTATCATGATCATTTACAACACCTATAGCTTGTAAATAAGAATATATAATTGTAGTACCAACAAATTTCATTCCTCTTTTTTTTAAATCCAAAGAGATTCTATCAGATAAACTATTACTAGTAATTACTATATTATGAACGATTTGTTTATAATTAGTAAATTTCCAAATATAATCTGAAAATGATCCAAATTCTTTTTGTATATTCATAAATACTTTAGCATTATTAATAGCAGCATTTATTTTTAATCTATTTCTAATAATACTCCTATCATTTAATAATTCTATAATTTTCGCATCATCATATTCCGCGATTATCTTATAATCAAAATTATCAAATGCTCTTCTGAAATTTTCTCTTTTATTTAATATACATTCCCATGAAAGACCAGCCTGAAAAGATTCTAATACAAGCATCTCAAATAAATATCTATCATCATATGATGCAACTCCCCACTCTTCATCGTGGTATTTAATATATAAAGGATTACTATTTACCCAACTACATCTAATCATTTTAAATATTTTTTCAAATCCTTCATTTTATCATTAGTATCTTTCATACCTAATCTATACATTTCTTGAATTCTATCCTTATTCTTTTCAATACGACTTATTTTAATTGTCTCAGATGGTCTAATAACAAATACTCTATTTTCTTCTTCAAGCATTTCTATATAATCTTTTGTTTTATTATAAACCTTATATCTATTATCATATGTTTCTATAAACTTAGGATAATCTTTATATACTCTTTTAAAAATAATATTTTTAGATTTCTTCTTTCTATATTCTTTTGGTCTAGTTTCAACTACTATTATTTTCTTGTATCCATTTTTAAGTCCCCATTTAATAGGAACAGAATCACTTACTCCTCCATCTAAATACTTTTTACCTTTAATATGAACAATCTTAGATACAACCGGCATAGAACCACTAGCTCTTAAATACTCTAATTGATTTTCAATATCGTCAATTTTAATATACTCTGCTTTACCAGTAACAACATTAGTAACAACTGCATAAAAGTCTGTTTTTGATTTATTAAATGTTTCGAAATCAAATGGATCAGTTTCATAAATTAATTTATCAAAGCAAAAATCTTTATTCATTATATTTCCTGTACGAATCCAGGAAGATATTCCCATATAATTCTTATTACCTACATTATCAAGATTATATCTAAGTACCCTTCCTTTCTGATTTGATAAGTAATTAATTCCAAATAATGCACCGGCTGAAACTCCTATAACTGTATCAACTTTAATCTTATTCTTCATAAAAGAATCAAGAACCCCTGCAGTGTATATTCCTCTTAAACCCCCACCTTCTAATATCAATAACGTTTTCATAATATCACCAACCTAATTATACCACGTAATCAACATATATTACAAATCAAAGAAAAAAGAAGAAAAATCTTCTATTTCGCAGTTTTATTAAATTTAAGTCCCTTCTCTTCTAAATCTTCAATAGTAAGTAATTTATGATTTAAAACATCTACTAAACTATACTTCTTTTCAGGAGTTAATCTAACAGCAGGTGAAGTAACAAATATTTTATCCTTTTTAGGCTCATCAAATTCATAATAATATTTTTCATCCTCAAAGAAAATTTCCTTTGTTTTTTCTTCAGTAGTCTCAGAATCAGATTTTTCTTCTTCTATTGTAGAAATAAATTTAAAATCATCATCCTTATAAGTACAAAAATCTGCCATAAAAGGAGTTCCGTCAGGAACAATATATAAATCATTAATTCCTGGAGTATTACATTTATACATAGCAATATCCATACTAGAAAAACCATCTAGACTCTTATAAAATTCCGTTGTCTTATCACTATATAAACCCATAAAAGTCATCTTTTGAATCAAATCTTCAGAAAAATTTTTATCTTCTTTTAAATGTTTAAGCAAATCATCTTCTTTGTTAGTACCATTCTCAACAACTCCAAATGAATCAATACAATAAGAATATATTTTTATATTAGTATCTGCATAATATAATTTAGAAACACCATCACATATTTCACTTGAAACAGGCTTTATTGTATATTCAAATTTATCCTCATTAAATTGAGAAGGTACATCTATCTGCTTAGTCAAAACAAAAAATTTAATATCACTTGAATCCATTAACGATTCTTGATTATTAACTTTAGTTTTTCTTGAAGCTTGATAGAATAATCCTCTATAATTTTCAATATGCTTACTACTATTATAACTTGAAATATTAAATATAGGCTCACTACCACTTAACATCCTTGTATAATCTATAAATGCAGTAACAGCCCCAAATAAAATAACAAGGAATATAATATTTCTAATAAGTTTTAAAAATTTTACTATCGCTTCCATACAAATACCCCTTATCTTATTTTATTATATCAAATATAAAAATAAAATACTAGCCAAAAGACTAGTATATTTTTAATTATTTAATTCTTTAATTGCAACTGTTGCAGCTAAGGCACCATCAGAAACAGCTGTAGTCAATTGCCTTAATTCTTTCACCCTTGTATCCCCTGCAACATATATTTTATCTCTATTAGTATGAACACCATCAATAGATTTAATATAACCATTTTCATCCAAATCAATTAGATTACTAAATATCTGGTTAAGCGGAATTTGACCAATTGCTATAAATAATCCAGATATTTCTAATGTATCAACAGCTCCATCTTTATTAGTAATTTCAATTGACTCTAATGCATCATCACCAATTAACTTAGTAACATTACTATTTAATACTAATTTTATATTACTCTTTTTCTTTATCTCCTCAAGATATTTATCTTCTCCTCTAAATTCATCTCTTCTATGAATAAGATAAACAACAGAAGCTAAATCTGCTAAATAAAGAGCATCTTCTAAAGCGGTATTACCACCACCTACAACAGCAACTACTTTGTCTTTATAAAAATGCCCATCACAAGTTGCACAATATGAAACACCATGTCCTATAAATTTATCTTCTAATGGAATATTTAATTTTCTATTACTTGCACCTGTAGCTATAATAATTGCATCAGCTTTATACTTATCATCGTTTGTAAAAACAGTATTATCTTCATCAACTCTAATTACAGATTGAAATTTAATTTCACATCCTAAATTTTTAACTTGATTATACAAATTTGTTGCATAATCAAAACCAGAAATATTAGGAATACCCGGATAGTTTTCTATCACAGAGGCATTAATTATTTGACCTCCATAAGATTTTGCTTCTAAAACTAACACTTTTTTATTAGCACGACAAGCATATAAAGCAGCAGTTAATCCCGCAGGTCCAGCTCCAATTATTATAATATCATACATAATATCTCTCCATTCTAGCTAAATTTATTATACATTAAAAACAATAAATAAAAAAGAAAAAACTCCATTGGAGTTTAATAACAAAATGGTAGCCTGTACGGAATTCGAATCCGTGAATGCTGCCTTGAGAGGGCAGTGTGTTAAGCCACTTCACCAACAGGCCATATCAACAACAAAATAATATTATCACAATATTTTAAATAATACAACCCAAAAGAAAAAAGATATTATTTCTTCACTAAATAATATCCAGGTAAATAATTAGTGCTATCATTTAAGTTATTTATTGAAAATAATCTCCTAAGTATATCTTTTACTCTTTTATCATTGTCATCATTCCATAATTTAGAACAAATTGCAATCCCATCATCCTTTAACAATTGATCTACATTTCTACAAAATTGCCATATATTATTATAATCTGACGATGATATCCATTCAGCAATATTAGATAAAATCAAATAATCATATTTTTTATCAACACTTATCTCACCAGAAATGTCTATATTATGAAAATTAAATTTATTATGTTTTAGATAATGCTTAAGCTTTTTTAAATCATCAATTTTATTATTAGCCATACAAATAGAATTTCTCACAAAAATAGAATCTTCATATTCATCAAATATTTTCATTTTAATAATTTTTTGCCAAAAATATAATGCATTGTTTTCATTACTATTAATAGGCTTTACTTTACATATTATATTTTTAATAAATGTACTATTCAAGTGATTTGAATAATAATACATATCAAAATATCTAATCATCCAGACTCTAAGATAAAAATAATAAACAGCAATATTATTACAATCAAACAAATCTATCTTTCTTGCCCCTCTATTAATTAAATGAAACGCCTGATCTCCACTTCCTAACACAGAAAAAATTCTTTTATCTTTGAAATTAAATTTATCAAATATATCATTTAACCTTTCATTTGAATTAAAATATATTTGATCACACCTCGTAAAATTTAAAACATCATTATTTACTATATATTTATCTATCTTCATATAAATACCTCATGCATAAATTAATCCATATTATAACAAGCATTATTTTTTTAGTCAAAAAAAAAGAAGACTAATCTTCCTTATTTTCACTTAATGAAACTATATAATTTCTTAAACTTTCAATAAGTCCATCTACGTAAGCACAACTTAAAAAACATATGACAGAATCTAATTCAGGCAATAATTTATCAATTGTCTCCTCAGAAATAATATCTCCATCTTTTAATTCATCTATAATCATATGTGAAGTAACTCCAGGATAATCCTCTTGCCTTTCACGATTACTATCAATTTCAGTTAAAAATGCTTTATCTGCAATATTCAATGCATCAATAAATTGATCTTTAAAATCTCTTGTTCTAGAATAAGTATTTGGTTTAAATACAACCACAATACGTTTATCTGGATACTTTTGTCTAACACCTTCCAAAGTAGCCTTAATCTCAGTAGGATGATGAGCATAATCATCAACAATGATAGTTTTTCCTAACTTTTGAACAGCAAATCTTCTCTCAGCATTTTTAAATGTTTTCATATTATTATAAATAACTTCTTTATCTATACCAATATTGGAACACATAACTATAGCAGCAGTAGCATTAAGTACCATATGTTTACCATATAAAGGTATTTCAAAACTACCATAGAACTCATCTCGAATATAAATATCAAATGTAGATCCAAACTCCTCTAATTTAACATTTTTAATTACAATATCATTATTAAACCCAAATCCATAAAATAAAACTCTTGTTTTATAATTAATCTTTCTAACCTCTTGATTATCACCATTAGCAATAATTAATTTAGAAGTATTATTAGCAAATATTTCAAATGTATTCCTAATATCATCTATATCTTTATAACACTCTAAATGTTCAGCTTCAATATTTGTAATTATTGAATACATTGGATGATATGCAGTAAAATGTCTATTAAACTCATCACTTTCTACAACAAAATAATCATTTTCTTTAGCAGCATAACCATCTCCTGCACCTATAAAGTAATTACAACCAATACTATGAGATAAAACATGTTTTATCATTGAAGAAGTTGATGTTTTTCCATGAGTACCAGAAACACCAATAGATTTAAACATAGAAATAACGTCTCCCATTATCTCACAATACTTCTTTACTTGTAAACCCATTTTTTTTACTCTTTGAAGTTCTGGATGGTCCTCCTTAAAAGCAACACTATATGTAACAATAGTATCCTTATCAATATCATGTTCATGATCATAATAAATTTTAATACCTCTGTCATCTAATCCATCCTGAGTAAACTTATGTGCCTGTGCATCATCATAACCAGATACATCATTACCTAAATCAAATAATATTTGAGCAAGTGTAGACATACCTGTACCTTTTATACCTATACAATAATATTTCATATCATCACATCCCAATAAAATTATAATATATCAAAAAAAAGATGTAAAGTTTTTACTTTACACCTTTACACTTATAATATATTTAAAAACTAATATATTATTCATCCATATTATCTCTAATAGAATAAACACAACCACAATAATTTTGTCTATATAAATTATATTCATCTGATAATTCTATACTTCTCTTATATCCATTTTTCTTTTTAAAATCACTATATAAATAAGTAGAATTATATTTGTTATTAAGATTATCTCCTATCTCATTAATCCAATTACTATTCTTATGAGGAGACAATGTAAGAGTAGTACAAAAGTAATCAAACCCTAGTTTCTCAGCAACTTTAGCAGTTTCATTAAGTCTTAAAAGATAACACTTATAACATCTTTTACCCCTTTCAGGCTCCTTTTCAAGTCCCTTTGATATATCAAAAAACTCTCTAGGATCATAATTACCTTCTTCTAAAGAAATAGGATACTTTGTCTTAAAGGAAGAGATAAATCGTTTGACTTCTTCAACCCTCTTTTTGTATTCCTCTTCATTTGTAATATTAGGATTATAATAAAAAATAGTTATTTTAAAGAAATTCCCAATTCGCTCGAGTACAGCACTACTACAAGGAGCACAACATGCATGTAAAAGAAGAGGTGTTCCTTCTTCAATAGAACTCATTTGTTTTTCCATCTCTAAATCATAATTCATCTAATCACTTCATTTCTTTGGAGATTATATCATATTTTAAAAATTATATCTATCACTTTCATATACCATTTTTAAATATTTTTTTAATTGTTTTCTATTTCTAATAATAATGCCTTTTCTAATATGTTTTTTTAATAAATCTAATACCTCTACACTATCAAAATTACTAATTACCTTCTTTTTAAATAATCCATCACGAGAATAATCTAAAAATATAACAGTCTCAGCAAGGTTACATAAAACATCTATATTATCTATAATACAGCCTTCAATAATCCATTCTTTATTTTCTCTTACTATTTTGTTTATTTCATCTATATTATTCGTAGATTTAATACCAAATACTTCTATTCCATAATAATCTGATAATTCTTTTGCAAGAAGATTAGTACCACTATTAACATCCCCAACAATAAAATATTTCATCTAATCACCCTTTTAATAATAAATCTATAAAAAAATCTCAATAAAAGAAATACTGGCCCAACATATAAGTCAAATGAAACTTCATCTACACTTGCAAAATAATCACTTTTAAGAACTAATCTTTGGTATGAATTAAGTACTTTAAATATTTTTATATCATTAAACTCAAGTCTCTTTTTACCATTAAAATCAACATAAAAACAATTAAACATCTTACAAGCAACATTCTTAGTAGTACAACCTTTATTTGATTGATATCTACATTTTCTACAACAACCATTAATAAAGTCCTTATTTGTTTTTCTATGACAAATACATCTATTATTTTTAAATTTACATAAATTACATTCTTTATAATAGTTATCAATATAGTCACATCCACTATCAACTATATAATTAATTCTTTTATATCTACTCTTTATATTTAAAGCATTAATTATAATAGACAATTCCATATCATCAATATCAGTACTAAATTTAGTAAAAATAAACCATCTATAAATAAAAAGCTTTTTTATAAATTTATCCTTATCTCTAACAATCATATAATCACCATTACATAAATAGTATATCATATAAAAAGATAGCTATTAGCCATCTTTATATTTTATTTTTTTGTTTTTTGCTTCTATTTTCTTTAGTTCTTCATTTTCCAACTTCTTATAATCTACTTTATTATATAAAGTCTTTGGAAGAGAATCTCTAAATTCATAATACTTAGGTAAAGAGTAAACTGATAAAGCTTCTTTACATAAATCAATAATTTCCTTCTTTATCTTTGCAGTAGGTTCAATACCTTTTTTCAAAACAACAAATGCTTTTGGTACTTGCATTTTATATTTATGAGGGATACCAATTACACAAACTTTGTCAACATCTGGATGTTTTGCAATAACTTCTTCTATTGCAGATGGATATACATTGAAACCAGATACAACAATCATTCTTTTTAATCTTTGTGTATAATAAACTATTCCATTAGGAGCAATATAACCAATATCTCCAGAGTGTAGCCAAATAGATCCATCTTTATGTTTTCTAAGTACCTTATCAGTTTCTTCCTGATTATTTAAATAACCCATCATAAGAGTTGGACCTTGAATACAAAGTTCTCCTTCTTCTCCAAGAGGCATTTCTTCTAATGTTTCAGGATCACATACCATATACTTATTACCTACCATCGGAATACCAATACATCCAGGTTCATTTGTTCCTGGGAATGTATAACAAGTAGCAGCAACTGATTCTGTCATACCATAACCTTTAAGTATATCAACTTTTGCTCCATGTCTATGTAAGAAATCATTAATTCTAGCCTCAGCAGTAACAGTTAGATAATCTCCACCATTAACTATATATTTTAGTTGAGACATATCAACATCATCAAACTTTTTATTAGACATCATACCTTCCCATAAAGTAGGAACTCCTAGAATAACATTTGGTTTATCATATTTCCATATCTTGTAAAACCTATTCGCATCATACTCAGGCATTAATATTGTTTCAACTTTTAGACATAAAGGTGTATGAACACATACACCAAGACCAAATCCATGGAATATTGGTAACAATGTAAGTATTTTTTCTTTCGGTCTTACTTCAATAACATTAACAGCAGATTGTTGAGCTAAAGCATTAAAACTATAATTAGAAATCATAATTCCTTTTGGGGTTCCTGTTGTTCCACCACTATGTAATATAATAGCTAAATCATCTTTATCAACTCTAGCTCTATATTTATCGGTACTAACTACACCAACACCCATAAATTCTTTCCATGACATATATTTATTATCAGAAAGACTAGGTCTTTTTTGAAAAATACTTCTTGTTACAGTATAACCAATAGTTAAACCAATAGGCATAGATTCTTTTGGAGAAACTAATACTGTTTTATAAACCAACGTTTGCTCTATAACATCCTTCATCTTATCATAATCAAAATCTACCAATATTAATAATCTTGATTTAGAATTTGTTAAATAACTATGTAATTGTTCTGGACTAGATAATGGATGAACCATATCAGCTACTGCCCCTATTTTATTACATGCATAAAATGCATATATTGCCTCAGGCATATTAGGACAACATATAGTTACAACATCTCCATCTTTTACTCCAAATTCTCTTAATGCTCTAGCACAAACATTTATATTATAAAAGAATTCATTATAGCTTAATCTGTTTCCAAAATAATTTAATGCAATAAAATCTTTATCATTCCCAACAGAATCAACCATAAAATTATATATACTTTTATCTGTAAATTTTATTTTTTTCTCTTCTCTAGAATAATATTCAAGCCAAATATCATCATTTTTCTTTTCTTTAAAAATCTTTGTAAAAAAATCTTTAATTGGTGTCATAATATTCCTCCTACAATACACATCTATTATTTATTTTACTATTTTATTCTTAAAAAGACAATTACTTTTAATAAAATACTTCTATTATGTGACATAATAGAAGTATTATTTTTTTATTATAAATATATTAAATATTAACCATTAAAATTTTTAGAATTGACTATGCTTTCATCTACTTCTTTTTTCATATCTGAAAGCATACTATCTAAATTACTCTTTTTTTTTGAATCAAGAAAATAATGATATTTCATAGATATTAAATCTAATTCATCCTTTTTCCTTAGAGAATTCTTCCATCTCTCAGGTATATTTTCTTCTCCATATAATACCCCAGCTAAACTTCCTGTAATAGCTCCAATTGTATCAGTATCATATCCTGTATTAATAGCCATTAATACAGCATCTTCAAAATTCTTGGTATTCATTATACTATATATTGCACACTCTAAACTGTCTACAACATATCCTGAACCTTTAATTTCATTATCTGGTGTATATTGAAAATATCCTTTTAATAACTTTTTATGAGCAGCAATAGCTTCCTTAGAAAAGTATTTACTATAATCAATTGATTTTAAATGTTCCATTGCTAATTTTGGATTCTTAGTTTCAATTAATTTTCTCAAAAACTCAGTATATATAAAACAACTCATTTTACTAATATCATGTCCATGTGTTATAGCAGAAGATTCTGAAATTGTTTTTGCAGTTTCTTCTTCTGATAAACCACTTTCAATACAGTATAAAGATATAGGAAAAATTCTCATCAAAGCGCCGTTTCCATTATCTCTTTCACCTTTTCCACCACAATCTACAGCAGGATTTCCTGCTATAAATCTATTTAGAGCACTACAAACTGTTTTACCAAGTCCAAAAGGAGCTTCTAATGAAGTGTACTTACCTTTTGTCCACCAATTTAGATAAGAATTCATAAGATCAGTATAATCAATACCCTTGTTTCTAACAATAGAATCCATTGTAGCATAAGTCATAGAGGTATCATCACTCCATGCACCTGCAGGTATTAATGCACTCCAATGACTTTTAAAATTAACATTTGTATCTTTTCCAATCATATCACGAACATTAATTTTACGAACATCCTCTTTATCTAGGAATTCGACAGGTACACCTAACGCATCACCTACAGCAAGACCAATTAATCCATCACGAGAATAATTACGTTTATTATATTCTGGATAAACTTTATCATAAAATACATTCATTGGAGTCCACTCAAGTTCTTCATTAATTCTAAATAAATAATCTATTGGATAAGTTTCAGTCAAATGAACTCCTGTGTCAACTTCAACTATAAAACCTTCTGCAAGAGGATCATCTAAAGAAGCATCCCAATCATTTGAAAGTATTAGTAAATTACCACTTTTCCCAATAATTCTTGTTTTAATATTAATTTCACTCATAAGATTTCACCTCTTTCTTATATAACCTTCCATGGAATATTAGCTTTCTTCAATTTTTTTTGTAGTGATTTTGATGGTTCAGCATAGAAGATTACTTCTTTAATATTCGTACTATTCATTTGATGTGCATCTGAACCATGAACCTGAAGTTCCAAATATCGAGTTCCTTTAGAGAACATATCTGAAAGGCTAGCATTATTTATATCATTCATATCTGAGAATTTCGAAGGACTAACCAATCCATTAAAAGATCCACAGAATTCTGGATTAGAAACGGGAGAAGCCTCAACATAGTCACCATTATAAGTAGGAACAGAAAAAACAAGAGAATCACCTATAGTATAAGATGTATTATCAAATACAGCATCCTTATTAAATAAGATGATACACTTATCACTCAAATCAGATCCCCTGCCATAAAAAGCACCAGGACCCGATTTTGCATACTGATTAAAATTAGGATCATCTAAACTAGGGAATACCATTCCATATATAGGCCTATCTGAATATGGAGAATCGGCATCAATATCAAATAAGTCTAATTCTACATCAGCACGAAGAGATGGATCTTTAGCACCAGATGTTGTTCCGGTCTCAAACTGATTTTTGATTGATCCACTGTCCAAACATTTTTCTAAAGTACTAACTCCTTTTCTAGTACCAAACTCGCCATCAGAAATGAATTCACTTATTTTATTATCAAGAGTAAGTTTCATTTCATCAAAAGTAACTCCATATTGTTTTGCATAACCATCAATCTGAGAATTAATTTTTTTCTGAGCATTTGCATCATGCAATCCAAGTTCTTTTACTCTTTGTTGTGTAATTTCATTAGAATAAGATTTGCGTCCATCTCCCAAAACGTATTTTTTCGCTTGGCCACTATTAACAAGTTTTTCTTTGTCTTTTTTTGGTTTATAATCTTTATATAATTTATCTCTTGTCGCTTTTGAAACTGCATCTTCGCGAGCTTCCAACTGGACTAAAACATTATTTAGTTCATTAAGACTACGCCCAGACGAACCAGCATTATCATCCGGTTTCATATTATTTATTTCTTCAATAATATATGATTTAGCAACTTGAATTTCCTTTAATGTCGCATCAGGATTTGTAAGCGCATAATTTGTCATTTGAATTTCATCATCAATAGGGAATGATGAAGCGGGTGGTTTTTCCAAAGTTGGAGTATCTACATCAACATCAACATCAACATCAACATTAACAGAAGGTTTTTTTCCTCCACCATATTTTTTCAAGATATCATCACCATATTTAATTATCACTTCATCATCAGAAATATCACCTAAAGAAGGATTGTTTTTTCTATAATTGGAAACTGCGTCATCGATATCAGCATCTGACAATCCCAACTTAGTAGCATCACTTTTGAAAGAACGTTTTCTATAAATAGAAGTTCCAAGAGCTGGTGCATTTAGTATACCAGATGTAACCGCAGATTGAATAGCCATATTTTTCTTTTGTTCAAAATACTCAGCCCAACCTTCATCAGTTGTAGGGAAACCATCACCCATATAATTAGCTCTATATAAGTCATCCATTAATCCAACAACTTGATCAGCAGCCACCTCTTTTGCAATGGCTTTTAAATAAGTTCTAAGTGATGTAACTTGAGTATTACTTAAACCAGGTAAACCTCCGAGAGTCTTCTCTATGAATGCATTTGCAGTACCAGTAAATTATACCATACATGATTGACTCTTGATTACTATATCCCTGTAGCATTGAACTGTGATAGGCATTACCTCCAGAAGAAATACCCATTGCAATAGTACCAACCATTGGGTGAATAAAACTTAAAGCAATAGAAGGAACAGTAGTTCCAAATCCTTCGGAGAATTGGTATATTTGATCAAGTGACTTACCACTATATTCTGCTGTAAAATCAACAATTGATTTGCTATCAGTATTTTCATACTCACCAGTTTGAGGATTCTTCTTAATAAGCCCCATTTTTTCTTTTGTTTCATTAGACATCAATCCATATAATTTATACAAAGCAGCATACTCATATGCACTCATTTGAGTTGTACCTTCATATCCTAAGCATGTTGCTAATGCCTCAACTGAATAAACTCCACCTTCTGCAAATTTGTAAAGTCCAGAAGCCAATCCAGCTGCAGTAACGTGTAAAGTATTACCAATAGCTTCAAGGTCATCATTTTCTCCATCTTTAACATACAATGAGCCTAACCCATCAGCTGCCATATACTGTCCATGAACATTAAATATCTCATTCTTCATATCATCAAGATATTTTTTTGCACTTGCAGGATCTTGATCATAAAGATAACAATATGTTTTATAATAATCTGGTACTTCATCTTTCAATTCATATATAGAAGCTAAAACATCTTCATCATCCAAAGAAAGGTGTTTTTCAGACTTAGCACCAGTACTTTTTACAATTCATAATATTGGAGAGGATTCATAGCCTCAAAACCATTATCTTTGCATTTTTGTACATAATCATCATAGTCAAATGTAACATCCATATATGATCCTGAAGAACCAAAACTCTCTCTTCCGGAAGTATATTCAATAAAGTTATGTTGATCTCTAGCATCTATACTTGTAGTATAATCAATATAATCTTTTGTATATATTAATCCATAATAATCACAATTATTTTTTTCTAGTTCAACACGAGCTATCTCTGCATCTACAGCATCAATCTCAGATTTCATTGAATCATATAATGCTTGTACTTCTTCACGTGTCATACCAGGTATTGGTTCTTTCAAATTAACACTTGAAGAATAAACAGGTGTACCTCCAGAAATACCAACGATCTTATCATATGGATTAAGTGCGTGAAACAACTCATTCATCGGTTCTTTATACAAAGCTTCCAATTGAGCTTTATAAGCTTTCAAATCACCTATTTGTTTGTCATATTCTCCCTTTAAATCTTTAACATATTGATTATACTCATCCTGAGTCATATTTGAAAGTATTGCTTTTATTTCATCTGCACTAGCTGTTTTTTCAGTAGACTCCAAAACAGTATCAATTTTTGGATTTGTCAAAATATTAAGATCTGAATTACTTATCTCTTTACCATTTAAATATTTCTGAAGAATAGTAACATCTTTTAAAGTAAATTTACTATCTCCATCTAAATCAAAATAACCTTTATTTTTATCTGCTAAGGCTTCCTGCATAGTTAAAGCATCTTTGTTATCAACAACACCATCATTGTTAACATCCGCATACTTCGCAAAATACATATCAAGGAAATCCTTATTCAAAGTCTGATTCTCATTTGAAGATGGAGTAGCATTTTTACCTGAAGTAGAACCATCATTATTTGAATCACCAGAAAAATCAACTGTTTCTATAGTTGTTTTCTTCCCAGAATCTGATACAGCTGTAGGATTATAATTTGAAGAACTCCCATCATACATATATTTACTAGCATCAAAGCCACTAAATGAATCACCCATATTACTATCACCCTATCATCATACTAAACTAATTATAACATAAAAAAAAATACCTACCAACAAATTTGCTGATAAATATTTTATATTTACTTATATTTATTAACTAGCATATCTGCTCCTTTTTTAACATTACTAGCAATTCTTTGATTTAACATATTGTCATGAGCCTTTAACATTAATTCAGATTCATATAAAGTAACTTTCTTTTCAATAGCATCTTCCAGTATTCTATTTCTTAATTCTAAATCATCTATAGAATACCAGTCTCTTGGAAATAAACGATTATTATCTAAATCAGGATGTTGTTCCCTATATGTTTTTTCTAATTCCAATCTTTTTTCTATCAATTCTTCATATTCCATAATATCAATTCCTTTCTTCTATATAATATTAAAGCGTTCCGTCCAAATACATTCTTATTTTATCACGACTTACCATTTTTACATAGTCTTGTACAGATTGATCTGGAATAGCACTAATATCACCACTATTGTAATAATCATTTAAAAATTGTTTGAAGCTACCACTACCATATTTAGAATCAATTTTAGTTTGAGCCGAATTAAAATATTCACCACAACAAGTGAAAGAAGTAACATATGCAGTTAATGTTTCTTTTGAAAGATTAGTCATAAAATCTCTAAAACCACCATCACGTGTAAATACACATGGATCTCCATTATTTAAATAATCAATTACTGAATCAACATAATTAGTATCTCCATACTTATTTCTTTGAAAACCTGACATTTGACTTATTTTATAACTCATTGCCTCGACACCAATCATTTGTTCATAAGAATATATTAAGTTATTGCACACGTGTTCAGGAAGATATTTATATAAAAGATCTACATTACCATTATTATATAAATCAGAAATATTTGCAAGTACCTCTTTATATTCAGCATCACTATAACTATTATAATATTGATCTCCATGACCTGTATACCCACTATTATATAAATCACCATTAGTAACAGCATCTAAAATATCAGACACTGCAGAATAACCAGAATTATTTAAGAATGTAGTCCTCTGTTGATTAACATAATCATTCCAAACCTGTGCTTTTGCCTTACTACTCAAATATTTATATCTAGGATTTTTACTAAAGAAATCTTGCTCAAAATAAGATCTATTATTATTAAAGAATTCATCAAAAGCTTGTCCTGCTGCATATGAATAATCACTTTTAAATTGAGCAACATTCAATGCAGAAGGATCCATACTTTTCATCCATTGTACTTGTAAATTATATTCAGATCTGAATGCATCTTGTTGAATATAACCATCATAGTAATGACCAGCTTCATGATAAAAGACATTATATTGATTATTAGATATATTTTCTTCACTTAAAAATACAATATTTTGATAACTAAATGCACCTGAACCATTTTTAGGAATAATATCAGTAACAACAAGACCTGTTCCAGATATATCATTTAAGAAATATGAAGAATTGCTATTTGCATTACTTTTCATATTATTATAAAACTGAACAAGTTTATTTAAACCAGATTTACTATTAGAAGTAAATGTTATTCCATCTACAGTCTGTTGATATTTAGCATTTAAAGCATCATTACTCCATAAAGTATAATCAGTATCACCTGTTGTATTATACTTTTTACTTTTCATTCTAGACAAGACATCAGTAAATCTATCATTTAGAGATTTTCCACTAGGTCCAGAATTTGCATTTGAATTTGAATTGTATTCTGTTAATGCTTGATAAGAATCAACACCATCAGCAGATGGATTAGAATCTACGACACTACTATTAGGACCACCTTTTGGTACAAAATTATCAATACCTTGTTGACTAGAATTCAATTTTACATACTTACCATAAGATTTTTCAAGTATTGTTCTATCTGCAAATAAATCACTCTTACTATATTCAGCACCTTGTTCAGGTATTGAAGAATCATTCTTTATATTATAATATTGTTCATCAGTTAAATCACATAATATTTTATTATAAACTTTTGTATTATTAGTCTTTTTCAAATAAGCCAAAGTATTCATTATATCAGTATTTGTTATTGATGAGGTTATATCAGGGCTATCATATATTGTGTATGCATTAACAACAGTTAATATAGTTGAAGCTTCTTCATTAGTATAATCATAATCCTGAGATATTTGTTGAACATCTGGGTCAATAGTAGCTATACTTCTAAGCTGTTCTACAGTAACAGACTCTGTACCATTATTTGAATTCATAAGTAATACCATCTATGGCAACATGTATTATCTTTCCTCCACCACCAAGTAAAATACCAGTAATAGCACCACTATCGAAAGCCTCTGTTGCTTCGCCATGAACCGCAGAAATATCAATAGGTTCTCCAAAAACCGCTGACTTAATACCTTGCTGTATCCAAGTTTGAACATACTCTTGTGCACCTTCTAGAGCACCTCCAGTAAGGATATTACCTTCAAATCTAGAGAAGAATGGAATACCACCCATATAGTACTCAGTTAATACTTCAGATGAAGAAGCCAATAATGCATATAATTCACTAGAAGCTGCCGAATTACCTTCTAACATTGCTTCATGCTTATAATTTCCATGTAGTGAAACCTGCATTAACATTAAACCAACATACTTACTAGCTTTTTCATTTTTAGTTGCAGCATAAGTAAGAGCACTTGCAGCCATAGGTATTGACATATTTCCAATCGAATATGAAACAGTATATGTTTTCTTTAATGATTGAGCTTTCTTAGACTCCAAATATTGCATAATATACATGTTTCTATAATCATGAACTGAAGGTTTATCAATATTGCTTTCATCAAGTCTATACTTAACACCATCAACATAATATTCAACACCATCACTATATCCCTCAACCATTGTAACTCCAAGATCACTAGTATCAAGAGGTTTATAATCAATTTCTTCACTAATATCTTCTCCATTAAGATATCTATCTAAAAATGTCAAATCAGTATCATCAAATACTCCATCTCCATTTATATCATACTTAGCGCCATCATCTTTGCTTATTTGACCACTATTATATAAACCATTTAATTTGTCATAATCAGATCTTGTAATAGTATCATCATCATCGATATTTACACGATCTTTCATATAATCATCGAAATTAATATCAGTTCGTTTTAAATTATCAATATATAATTCAGCTTCTTCTAAACCTTCATTTTGATTAGCAACAATATCTAATTTATTATATTCAAAATACTTATCAGCATAATCTTTACCTTTAGTTTTAAGTAAATAATGATACATCATTATATATTCTTCATCAATGTATTCTAACTCTCGACAAGCATCAACTGATAACCCAGTCGGCCCGCCTTCATCTTTTACTGACTTATATAAAGCGCCAGCAGTCATTTGATACTCAGGTTTTAAAGTACTATTAACTTTCTTTAAATATTTTTCTACTGAAGCATACTTGTCATCAGCGGGAGCATTATTTGGATCATAATTATTACAAAATTCATAAAATTCAGTAGATCCAAATTCAGAATTATAATCTATACCGCCCAAATCAATCTTATTCTTTAAAGACGAAGTATAGCTAGTTGCACTAGACAATAATTGTAAATCAGCTGACGTAAATTCTGGAGGTTCACTACTATAATTTTCAGGATGCTCTTTCCAATCATTGTATATATCCCTCTTATTTTCCAAATAATCTTGTAAACTTTTATAACTAAGATATGTCTCTTTTAGTTCGGCCAAATCTGGATTTGTAGTTTTTAATTGCATTATATTCAACAAGTCACTTTTATATTCCTCATATTTTGAAGCATTATTAGTATATGACTTGTTAAAATTATTATATTTTAACATTTCACCCCTAATTTCATCAATCTTAGCCCTATTGTCTACACATGCACATGTACCATCTTTAATACCTGCATAGTCACTAAGAGATGGTTCAACACCAGGATTTGACTCTCGATAGCTTTGTTCCCACTGATTATATGCTTGAGAAGCAGCTTGATCACTATTTCCTGTATCATACATATAATCCAAATAAGCAGAAGTTTTTGTAGCCAATGTTGCTGCAACACCTTCCATAGAGTATTCTGAAGCTTCATCATAATACATATACTTAACCTTATTAGGGTCTATAGAAGATTTAACATCTTTACCAGCTAAATAATTAGATATTATATCAGCATCATTGTCATCAATAACACCATCACCATTTAAATCAAATTTATAATTTATCTTATTATTATCAGCTGAAGAAGAAACAAGTTTACCGTTTTCATAAACCTCAGCTTGATCTCCAGAGGTAGAATTAGAACTTATATCTCTCTGCATAGCAGTTACATCTTTATTAGTAACCAATCCATCACCATCATAATCACCAAATTCCAACATCAAATTATCTACATCTATAGAATCAGATGAAAAGGGATATTTTATTTTATTTTTATATGAGTTTAAATATAACCTAATAGGATTTTCTGAAGTATCACCAGCAACCATATATGAGTCTAATATACTTGCATCAATATCGTCAATCTTTCCATCTTTATTAATATCTAAATATCCAAAATTTTGCATTTCTGCCTCAGCAAATGCAGCATAATCTGCAACTTTTGATGTATCTCCGGCCAAATATGTTTGAAGTAATGTAACATCTTTTACTGTAAAATTACCATCACCATCTAAATCTCCCATACCAGGTGTTATATTTCCTTTTCCAATAAGACTATTTTGCATGGCTGTAACATCTCTAATATCTACAGAACCATCTCCATTAACATCCGCACGTACATTAATATATTTATCTATAGACTCTCCATTATCAAGATCTGGAGGAGCAATATCAACTGCATCACCACCATTAGTTGGAGAAGCATAATTATCATTACTTAAATCAACACTTTCAACAGAAGGTGATGAAGAATCCCCTTCCGAAGCAGATGTCGCATAATTAGTATTTACAGCACTTTTATCATACATATATTTACTAGCATCAAAACCTGTAACTGAATCACCCATATTACTATCACCCTATCATCATACTAAAATAATTATAGCATATATTAAATAACAAACCTAATAAAAAATAAATAATTATAAACAAAAAAACAAGTATATGAAATACTTGCTTAATATTTAAATATAACTATTTAAATTTTTTTATCATTGGCAATGCCATAAAAGTCGACAATATTATTAAGACACTCTCTTAATTTTGCGGGATTAGTAAATCTATGATCTGCCCCTTCAATTGTAATAAATTCTATGATATTTTCATCACAAAAGACTCTATCGACATCATAATCAATTAATTCATCATTAGTACCATGCATAATCAAAATATCATCTGAATAATCTATAAAATCTCGATCAAGAATATTATTTGATGCAAGTTGATCAACAAAATCCTTTGTAATCTTTATTTTTCTGTCAAAACCACAATCAACAATTTTGCCTCTTTCAACATCTTCAACTTGATCTTCGGTCATAATCCTTTCTACTAAAGCATCATGCATATTAACAGCAGGACAACGTAAAGCAATTTTTTCAAAAGGATTACCATGTTCACTAACATACTTCAAAACTAAATATCCTCCAAAACTTGTTGCTTGAGAATAAATTTTAGTTGCGCCCAATACATTTTTACAATAATCAATAACACTTTCTAAATAAGCATCACAATCATTTAAATCTAATTTTTGTTTTACATCATTTCCATGAGCAGGCCAATCAAAAGATATAACTGCAACATCATCATACACATCAAGCATACTATCTGCTAATTTTTTTGTTGCATTATTATCTTTACTCCCACCAAAACCATGACAAGAAATAACAACTTTATCAATATTTCTAATATCCTTACAATAAATCTTTGCTTTGATATTAGATCCCATACTATTTATATCAAAATATTTTTCCATTATTGCTCCTCGCTTCATTTGTGATTTTTCTTTGCTTCCTCTATCATTTCAGGACTAACATATGTATATACTTTATTAATCTCATCAATCAATTTTTGATATATATCGTCTAATTTATCAAACTCATATCCAATAAATAGTAAAGACCCCAAAACTAATGATCTAGGTGCACCAGCTATTGCATCAGTATTATCGAAAAAAGCAATTAAGGAATCAGCAAATTCAATATTTTCCTTTTTTTCTTCTGGATCTCTATGAACAAGATTTTGTTTATTTTTAGCCATTAATCTTACTTCTTCTAGCATAATCCATCACCTCTCATATATTATATCATATTTTATTATTTTTATATATATTAACTTACAGGTGTAAGTGTAAGAGTTCCATTCGTAATAGTAGCTGTATACTTAGTAGATATATCTCCAGAACTCAACATTGTATTACATAACTTCTGAATATCTGCCTGACTCATTTCAGGAGTAATCTTTTCAAGAATTGCTCTTTCATCAAGCGGAATCTTTCTATTGTTTAATCTCTCCATTACACTTCTATACAATGGAGTAGTTTCACGAACAACAACTTGACCATCTACTCTTGTAACATGATATTCACCAACAACTTTTCCATCTTTGTATATTGTAAGTGGAACAATAGCACCATCTTCAGTAAAGATGATTTTAACTGAACGTCCACCAAAATCTCCACCAACATCAACTGAAGTACCTTGTGGATTTTTAGGATCATATTTTAATCCCATAGCTTCAACCTGTTGAATCATAAATTCACGCACTGTAATCATATTAGCATCATTTAGTGTATCTAATCCAAGGAATGAATTATCAATCTTATTATTTTCAAGCATTTGTCTATATAGATTAACTTGTGCATCAGAACGAGTAAATTTCAAGTTAGTATCACTAATTAATGCAGATGTATCACTCTTATATTGTTCAATCTTAGTATCAGCCTGTGCTAAAACATCAGCATTGTCTTTTAACAACCACTTAAATAACATACCTTCAAGTTTCAATCTCTGACCATTACTAATCTTCTTCTGTTCAGCAGCAAATGTAAATTGTCCAGCAATCTTTAAGAATCTCTCTGTATCTGAAGAAAGTCCTGTATGTGGATTATTTTGAACATTTTCATTACTAATAGTAAATACTTTAGAAACATCATCATCATATTGTAACATAGCATGTATTAGAGTAGTATAATCTCCCTCTTCAATATCTGCAGCATCAATATGTTCTCCATTAGGATCATAACTATCACATGCAGCAAGTATAGTTGCAATCTGATCAGGAGTAAATACAATAAATCCAGTTGTATCATTATTCATCTTAACATTGTATGCATCATCATAAGTACCTAATGGAGCTGTTAAATCAGGCATAATAATTGTACCATCATCTAAAACAACATAAATTCCAGCGTGGCTTCCTCTCATATAGTTTCCATTGTTATCAACTGCTCTTTGAATAACAATTTGATCAGATCTAAATCCAGCATCCATTAATACTTTAGAATATAATTGAGCCCAGTTAACACAGATAATTGAACCATCGCTTTCCAAATCTTCCATTGTCATTTGACGGCCATATAATTCTTGGAATGTCTCTTCATCAAATGTATTACTATATTTAAATGCTTCACTATAGTCAACTTTTTTACCTAATTCATAATAAACTAATCTAGCTATTTCTATTTGACTCATATCAGGAGTAACTTTCTTAAGAATTTCTTTT
Source organism: uncultured Erysipelotrichaceae bacterium (assembly GCA_902768065.1). Next base: position 591 of record CACXJP010000005.1, on the reverse strand, counting down.
TCAATTGTGGTTATATTCTTATCACTCAATGTTTGAAGTACAGCTTCATAATTTGAGTTATATGAATTAGAATCATTATCTTGAGTATAAGCATCAATTTCTTGTTGACTTGAATTCATCTCAACATACTTACCATAAGATTTTTCAAGTATCATTCTATCTGCAAATAAATCTTGTTTACTATATGGTAAACCTTGATCAGGAATATTAGGATCATTTTTAATTTTAGCATATTGTTCATTTGTTAAATTACATAATATTTTATTATAAACTTTTGTATTATTTGTCTTTTTCAAATAATTTAATGTATTCATAATATCAGTATTTGTTATTAAAGAAGATATATCAGGATTATCATACAATGTATATGCATTAACAACAGTTAATATAGTTGAAGCTTCCTCATTAGTATAACCATAATCCTGAGATACTTGTTGAACATCAGGATCAATAGTAGCTATACTTCTAAGCTGTTCTACAGAAACAGACTGAGTACCATTATTTGAAATATTTGCTAAAGCATTACTATCAACTTCATAAGTAATACCATCTATGGCAACATGTATTATCTTTCCTCCACCACCAAGTAAA
>CACXJP010000004.1 GCA_902768065.1 uncultured Erysipelotrichaceae bacterium | reverse complement strand
AATTCATTTCCAATAGCTGGTTTAACTTGAACATCAAGTTTTGGTCCATAGAATGCTGCATCTCCAACCATTTCTTTATATGGAATTCCGATATCATCTAATATTTTTCTTAAAGCATTTTCGGCAGTATTCCACATTTCGTCATCAGGGTAATATTTTACTTTATCCTCTGGATCTCTTAGAGCTAATTCAAACTTATAATCTGTAATATTTAAATCTTTATAACACTCTAGTATTAAATTAACTACATCTTTAAATTCTGACTCTATTTGATCTGGAGTACAGAAGATATGAGAATCATTTTGACAGAAAGTTCTTACTCTTTCAATTCCTTTTAGGGAACCTGATGATTCATAACGACAGTCTCTTGCTATTTCTGCAATTCTTAATGGTAAATCTCTGTATGAATGAATATCATTAGCATACATTACCATATGATGAGGACAGTTCATTGGTCTTAGGACATATTCTTCATCCTCTACTTGCATAATTGGGAACATTGATTCTTTATAATGATCTAAGTGTCCACTTGTTTTATATAATTCAACATTTCCTAAAGGTGGAGTTTGAACATGTAGGTATCCTCTTTTTATTTCTTTATTTCTAATATATGTTTCAAGTAAATTCCATAAAGTAAATCCTTTAGGTAAGTACATTGGAAGTCCTCTTCCAACTAGGTCACTCATCATATAGATTCCTAGTTCTTTACCTATTTTTCTATGATCTCTTTCTTTGGCTTCTTCAAGTAGTTTTAAATGTTCTTCTAAATCTTCTGGTGTTTCAAAACATATTCCATAGATTCTTTGTAACATTTTATTATTTGAGTCACCTTTCCAGTAAGCACCAGCAACCTTTAATAATTTAAAATATTTAATTTCTTTTGTATTATCAACGTGTGGTCCACGACATAAATCAGTAAAGTCTCCTTGAGTATAACAAGATATTACTGTATCTTTATCATCCATTCTTGATATTAAATCTATTTTATATGGATCATCTTTAAACTTTTCTAATGCTTCTTTTTTTGTAAGTTCATTTCTTACTATATATTTAGCACTCTTTGAGCACTTTTTCATTTCCTTTTCTATTTTAGGTAAATCTTCTTCTGAAATAACATCATCACCTAAATCAATATCATAATAGAAACCTTCTTCTATTGATGGTCCTACCCAAAACTTAGCATTTGGATATAAGTGTTGTACTGCTTGTGCTAATAAGTGGGCACAAGAGTGGTTTAATTTATCTAATTTTTCATTTTCTTTTATATTTATCATATTATCTACCTCTTCTTCCTATGGAATTGTTTTCCATTTCTTTTCTATGTTTTAATTCTCTGGATATTTCGTGAGCTTCTTTTGAAAAGCTTCTTAATTGTCTTTTATCTGTTATTGTTGCTAGCTCATAATTTAGTATTTGTAATTGTTCTTTTAATTCTGTTTTACTTTTATCTGCATATTTGGACTCTTTTTTTTCTAAACATAAATTCCTCCTATATAAATATTTCTACGTCTATCTCTTCATTTACTTGTTCTCTAAAGATATTTGAAAGTGACTTGTCACCTACTATTAGTCCATAATGAATTGGAATAGCTTTTTGTGGTTTTGAATCATTTATATATAAGGATGCTTCATTTACATTCATCGTATAGGTGCCACCTATTGGAACAAAACATACATCCGTTTCTATTTTATCTGATTCATCGGTTCGATCCGTATCTCCCATAATGTAGTATCTTTTTCCATCTAGTAATATGTTATAACCAACATACTTTTTATTCTTTGGATGAAATGATTTGTTGGTATTATATGAGCTTACCGTATTAAATGTTATATCATCTATTACATATTCTCTATCAGGTTCAACTACTAAATAATTATCTTCATCTTTTAGACATTCTGGTAAAACTATTTTGGTTGAATCCTTTCTTATTTTTTCAATAGACTCTTTATCATAATGATCATAGTGATCATGTGTTATAAAAATATAATCCGCATCATGGGTTTCTTTTTCTATTTTGTATGGATCAAAATATATTATCTTATCTCCTGTAAACTTAATAGATGCATGATGTAGTACTTCATATTTCATATTATCATCTCCTATAAATAAAAAAGAATGATACCTTAGGAGTGCTTATGCACGGTACCATCCTTTCTTTAACTCTTCTTTTTTTAACGACATATGCCGGAATTACTTTTCATAATTCTACTCAAAAGGTAGTAATATATCAACTTGCTATTCATTCTCACCAACCATGAACTCTCTTAAAACTACATTAATATATCGTGTCCTTTGTCAATGTATTTATTGGTTATATGTAATATAACACTTTTTTATTTTTTTGTAAATTTTTTTGTAAGATATTTTTTTGCTCTTATTAATCTATTTCTCATTCTATTTCCACTCGCAGGAATAATATAATAAGAAATTATAAATATTAGCCATATAACTCCAAATAAATCTCCCATTAATAATCTATTAATACCAACAATTAATAATATAACTGAAATAATAAATACTAATAGAATAATTAAAAGATTACTTATTTCATTATTTCTTTTCTTTGTATCAAAATTAGTTTCATTCTTTTTTAATAAAACCTCTATGTCTTTTTGAAACTCTTCATATCTATTAACTAAATCACTTGAAGAGGATATATCTTTTTCTGTTTTATATTCTTCATCTCTCATGATAATATTTCCATTTTCTAGAATTGTTATATCTATATTTAGATAATTATCATTTGGTAAATCTACATAGAAATGTTTTTCAACAAGATTTATTAGTTTTCTTTTACATTTTTCTGATATACCACATGCTTCATTAATATATACTTTTAATTCATTATTCATTTTATTAAGTGATTTGTTTGACATAGTTATTCTCCTTATAGGAAAATTATATCATAATTAAATCTTTTTATCTACTAGACCATTCATATGGAACATACATTACTGTTCCTAAACCTATGTATTCTTCTGTGAATCTTCTATTGGCATAGTTAAACCAATTACCTAAGTTGTTACAATTTGGATCCTCTGGATCAAATAAGGCACAGTCCATTACTGTTATATGAAGGTGTACTCCTGTTGAATTCCCTGTTGTTCCCATTTGTCCTAGTGCATCATTTATTGTAACTGGCATACCTACATATATACCAGGTGCATAACTTGATAAGTGCACATATTGTGATGTATATTTTCTTCCATCAACATTATGAAGTACGGTTACAATTAAAGCACCTGCACTATCTGTGTAAATACTTGATATTATACCATTGGCAACAGGGTGAATTGTTTCTCCAGTTCCTCTTGGACTTGTTATATCATATGAATTATGTCCATACCTTGGTGCTTGAGAGATTCTACCTAATTCTGTAGGTAAATACCAGATCTGTGGTGCTGGAACACTTGCTACAGATTCATTTTGTACTGGTAAATCTACTGATTCTAAATTTTCATTTTTCTTAAGACTAACTTCTTCAACTGAACCAAGACTATTAGTTATACTATTTCCAGATAATAAATTATCAACTATATTTTTATTATCAACCTTACTAGTAACATTTGATTTAGACATATCTTTTATATTTACATATTCATAATTTACTGTGTAATTATCATCTTTTATAAATAAGTCTTTACATTGTAATCCAACTGAAACTAGTAATAGTATTATAGAAATATTAATAATTATTTCTTGTTTCGCAGATATTTTTCTAGAATACATGCCAATTCCCCCTAAAAAACAGCGTATATTATACTAAAAATTACTTAATAAGTCAAATTTTCAAATAAAAAAGACTAGAATTGATATGAACCCCGTTTCTTATGTCCAAGAAACGGGGTTCAGTTCAAATTAACTAGTCTTTTTTTCTAATTTTATAACCTCAGGGTTTGAAAAACAATACATATAATCGTTTCCTTCGCTGTCATTAAAATACCAACATTCATCTTCTTCTTTAATAAATGTAACAGTTGAATTCGGGCTTTCTGTATAGAAAGCTTTTATTTCTTCTATTACATCTTCTTGTGTTCCAGGGACAAGATTTACTCCTTCAGATGGATTATCATCAAACATTTCTTTTCCTGACAAACCGTTTTCTTTGGCATATGATGTATATAATACTATTCCCACTGCTATTAAAACTATAAGTAAAATAGATATTATTATAATTAAAATGTTTCTTTTGTTCATATTTATCATCCCTTTTCTACAACTATATTTCCAGATTGATGTTCTATAGTTCCTTCTACAAATGGAGCTGGCCTTGGTGTAATTGATGAACTTGTTATACCATACCAATCAAAGGATTTGTTAGTTTTATTTACGATTGTCTTAAAATTAACATTATTACGATTACTATGTGAGAAAGTACTTGCTGAAATTGATGTTACTGTTTCAGGTACAACTATCTTTTTAAATGACATCCAACCAAATGATGCTTGAATACTTTTTAAATCTACACCTTTCTTTGTTTTTGGAATTGTTATAACTCCGTCTTTTCCTCCTTGAGGGCCAGCGTAACTTGATAATATTGAATAATCAATTTCCCCATCTTTTATCTTATAAATAAATCCGGCATCTCCACTTACTTTATTTCTGACAAATGCATCATTTTCAATTGTTAGTTTATCAGCAACCGCTAAATCCGGAAGAGTAATAGATTTTAGTTTAGAATCTGCAAAAGATCCAGATTTGATTAGTTTTAATTTTACACCATGTGACTCTGCTGGTATTGTTATATTTCCATCTGTTCTTCCTCCACCATAACTTACTATTGTTGTGTAATCAATTCCAGATGAATTTCTTGCATATATTATGGAATTATCCCCTGTTAATCGATTAGTTACAAAGGCATAATTACCAATACTTGTTACAGTTGGTGGTATATCTATATGTGTAATATCATTACTTCTAAAGGCACCATTACCTATTGTCTTCAATGATGTTGATAAATTTACTGTTGCTATTGAATTAAAGGCAAATGCATCAGATTCTATTACTTCAATTGAGTCTGGCATTCTTACAGAAGTTAGTCCAGAGTTTGCAAAAGCATTTGATTTTATCCTCTTAGGCTGTATACCATTTACTTCTGGAGGTATCACCAAATCTTTTACATCAGTACAATATCCAATTATTGTCGAATAATCAAATTGCTTTGTTGTTGCATCATATAGGTATAATATACCTTCAGACGATGGCATTTTGTTATTTGAAAATGCTGCACCACCAAGAGTAGGATTAGAATTAAATGTAATTTCAGTTAGTAAGTTTCCATAGAATGCATATGGGCCAATCGTTTTAAGAGATTCAGGGAATAATACTTTCTTTATCTTATTATTTGCAAATCCCCATGATCCAATTGTAGTTAGTCCTTCTGGGAATGATACTTCTGGTATCTGATTCTTATAAAATGCATAATCCTCTATTTTCTTAATAGACTTAGAAAGTTTTAACTTGTTAATAGCATTGTCTTGGAATGCTCCTAACTCAATAACTTCTACACCATCATACAATGTTACACTTGTGATATTCTTTCCTCTAAATGATCCTCTACCTATTTTTGTTACAACACTTCCATTTATTGATGATGGCATATTTACATCTGATCCACATGATTCTTTATAATTTGTTATTCTACATGTATTATCATCAAGCATTTCATATTCATAACATAAATCAGCTTCTTCTGCAGTTAAGTGATTTGATAATTCTTCATCTTCTTGTACTTCTTTTCCTTTGTCATTTACTTTAGAAACAACTATATTGTCTTTTCCCTCTAGTGAATTTCCTGCTAAAATGTTTCCTGCTTTGTTATAGATATCTTTTTTTGTCATTTTTTCAACCTGTTTTCTTAAATCAATTCTCCAACCGGCTGTATCTATACCAGTCCAATAGTATTTTAATTTTTCACCATTATAGGTTACAACTACATAAGCATCAACCCAATCGCCATAAGGACTTCTAATATCATCTGTTTGCTTTAGTAAATGATAATCAAAATAATATGTTGTATTTTCATCATAAACATCATATTCTTCTGATTCAATTAATAATTTTACTCCTTCTAATTGAGTTTTTACTGATGCAAGATATATCTCTTTTCTTGAATTATCTAAAACTTTTGATATCGCAAAAGTAGATATTCCAAGAAGAAGTCCAACAATTGCTACTACAGCTAACATTTCAACAAATGTAAAACCATTTCTATTTTTCATAAATTCCTCCTAATATTTTTTATTCATTAGAATGCTCTGCTGAATATTGCATCTCCTGTATAAGTAATTTCTACTTCAGGATTTGAATAATTTTCTTCAATGATATCTTGAGATAATGCTTTATCAAATATTAGCGCATTACTTATTGATATGTTTGCTGGTAGTATCATTGGCCACCCATCTCCAACCGGTTGAGGATTTCCTCCAAGCATAAACTCCATTGGGCTTGATGAAACATATCCTGGGACTGTTTCTGTTGCTTTATTTTCTCCATTAATATATAACTTCAAATCATTATTATCATATGTACCTACAACTACATACCATCTATTTCTAATTGCTGGGACACTTGATGAAGCAGTTTTGTAGCCAATATTTTGGGAATGTTCTGCATCGATTTCATTTACAATATATTCATTAAAGAAGAATGTATGGGAATTTGCAGAAAGTCCTAAACCTCCACCACCATTTTGCCAATTTCCAAAATAATCCATTGATTCTGTTTTTAATTCATTAAATTTAACGCGAGCAACTAGTGTTATTCCTTCTTTAAATATCGTTGACTTCTTATTTTCTGGAGAAGTAGCATTATCCTTTACTCCACACATATAATAAGTGGTTTTTCCATCTGTTGTTACTCCACCTTCAATATCACATGATAAATCTGTGTTTGAACTCATACATCTTTTCTCTTTTCCACATTCTAGACTTACTTTCAAAGATGAACTTTGAATAGCTTCTGGATTTTCTGGTTGTATTTGGCCTAGTAATACAACTCTACCATTACATGTCTTATCTTTATGTGCTGGATCTATTACAGTATCTAAATATCCTTGATCAACTAAATCATTTATATCAACATTTGTATCATAAATATTATCAATAAAATAATTCTCTGCTGCTGTTACAACATTTTTTTGAATTAAATCATAAGATTTATTTAACGAATCTTTTCTATATCTAGTATAAGCAGCTGTTCCTACTCCCATTAGAATAATTAATATTGCCATAGTAGCTAAAATTTCTACTAGTGTAAAACCATGGTTATCTTTAAGTACTTTCATATGAAATCCTCCTATTTTCATTTTATCTTACTTTAATTTTTTTGTAAAGTTGAACACATTATAAAAAGGAAGAAATATTATTTCTTCCTACATTCTATGTTTTTTCTGATATTCTTTTAAGAAGTATTCTATTGGTGTTTGTTTTGCATTTATTTCAACCACTTTTGTCGCGATTTCTTCTTTTAACTGTTCTAATTCTTCTTTCGTTGGCTCTTTGTCATAGCAAATCTCTAATGCATGTTCAACTATTATATCTGCTGCTCTTCTTAGTACTGAGGTACAGTGACAATAATGATCCAAATCTAAACCTGTATGTCTACCTTCTTCTGCATACCATCCTTTTGGATAGATGCCTTCAATTAGTTGATATAGATTTTTAAATTGATTCCCTTTATATGTTCTATTTAAATTATCTATCATCGCTTCTAGTTTTCTATTATTCTCTTCATTAACATAGTGAACTCTATATAATAATGGGAAACCATTTCTATTAAAGTATTCTGCTACTCTATTTCCCGTTAAAAGCATAGACTGATAAACAATGTTTTCTGAACCAATCCTTTTAACTCTTAATTCAGATGTATCACTTACATTTTCTTTAATCTTGTCATATAGTTCTGTTGATACATATTTTTTATCTAAAATCTTTGTTACTTCTAATAAATTATTTATTGTATTTTGTAATTGTTCATCTTTTGTACCATGTGTAATTATCTTATTTGCATCTTCATAAGTCAACTGTTTATTATTGGTAATTATTGTTTTTTTGAATGTCTCATTTACAATATTTCCATCTTTATCTATTTCAAATAAATAACTTCTTGCTAATCTTTTTTCCCCCTCTTTTAAGGAAGCCTTATCTGCACAAAACTCATATGGAAAAATCGGTATTGTTCTATTGAATTCATCTGATTTAGATTGATATCTATGAGGTAGATAAATTGATTGATTTCTTGTAATAGCATTTTGAATAATATCTGATTCATATGGGAAATATCCTAATACTGATGCAATATGTACTCCTAATAGATAATTTCCATTAGGTAGTTTTCTACATGATAGTGCATCATCAATCTCAACAGCAGTATCTCCATCCATTGAAATAATATAATCATCTATTTCTTTTCTTCCTGACATATATCCTTCAGATGCAGTCTTATTTAGATGAACCTTTTCAAGTAATGTATCACTAAAATTAATCTCAATATTATATTTAGAGGCTATTTCTTCTATATCTAAATATTTTTCAGAATTTCCTTTAATAATATCTGTAAGTTTTTTTAATAATTCTAATTTTGAAGCATTCTTTTTTTGTTTCTTTTTATTGAAACTCATTTTATTGATACATTTATACACTTCTTCTAAACATTTTCTTTTTTCAATATCAGATAGTGTAAAACTCTTTTGAGACATTATCAGTGTAATTAAATTCCCATAATATAAAACATTTTCTTCATTGTAATCAATAACACTTTCTAAGTAGGACTTTACTAAATTTCTGAACAATGGAACTTCATCTTTATCTTTAACATTTACTAATGCAGGCATCTTTTTAATTGTATATTCTAAATACTCAATATTTTTTGATTCTTCAATCAAGTATTGCATAAAATTATATTGCTTTGTATCTTTTTTCTCACATAAGTCTAATAATACTTCTAGTTCTCTTTTTACTTTATTAAACTCACTTTTTATTTTATTCATATTAGAGAATCTTTTATACTCTTCAATTTGAATTCTAGTTAGTTTTTCTGTTAACTTAACTATTTTCCTATTAACAATCTTTCTATTTGCATCATCACAATTTCCAATTATCAATTCAACATATTTTAGAACTTCAACAACCCTATCTAGTGTTTTAGAATCAGTCATTGTATCTATTTCTTCATTTGCCAATTTAAAAAGAACATTGATTGCAGCATCAGCATTATTTTCACAATACACACAAAAATCATCATATTTGATTTTTGGTCCTTTTCTGTTCAAATAATTTCTTAATGCTTTCTCAATGTTCACTATTATTTCCTCCTATTTTTACTAATCAATTCTTCTTGAATTGTTAACTGTTTAATTCTTTCAATTATACGTTTCGCTTTTATTTTATCAACACCAGATGAAGTAATTGAAAGAGACTTTTCCAATTCTTCGATAGTTAGATTTGATGTAAAAAACGTTGGTAAATGATTTTCCATTCGATATTGTAGTATTGGTCCAAGTACTTCATCTCTAGACCAATTACTGCAATTTTCTGCTCCTATATCATCAAATAAGAGTAATGGAGTCTTTTTGATATAATTAAACTTCTCTGAAAAATCAGTTTGGAATGAGGATTTTAGTGTTACTAAAAAATCCGGATAATAAACCAAAGTACTTTTAATATCTTTTTTTGCTAATTCATTAAATAATGATGCTATCAAATATGTTTTACCTGATCCAAATGATCCATGTAAATATAAACCTTTTGGATGATTATCATTATTGTAGTCATCAATAAATTGTTTAAAATATTTTATTATTGGTACTCTTGCTTTATCATCTTTATATATTTCCTTAAATGAAGCATTTTTTATTTCTTCATTCATTTCAAATACACTTAAATTATTCTTATATTCATTTGCTTTCAATTCTTTATTTAATTTATCACATGCATCATATGAAAAATCTATTATTTTATCTCCACCAATAGGTGTATATTTATATCCTTTTTCACTATTTTTACACACTGATAATCCTTTGCAGTTTTTACAATTTTTGTATTCTACAAAGGCATCTTGTAAACTAGAAGTATATTTTTCTAATACTTCCTCTTTTATATTTAAATCATAGACAAATTTTTTAAAATCTTTATCACTACATGCTTCTTGAAAAGAATGTGACAAGGTGGTCTTATCTATATTGTATAGTTCATTAATTTTTTTCATATTTTCACCACCCACTTATAAATAAATTCTAACGTAAAACATAATAAAAATCTAGTTAATTTACTTTTTTTTACTATAAAAATTTCTTATCATTACTAAAATATATAAATATATTATTGTTTGCTCTAATAACCTACTCTTTTAAGAATTTTTATATACTCTTTTGGAAGATTTTCTTTAGCTTCTTCTTTTTGTTTTTCTGTCATACCATATAATGCTTCTGCCATCGATCCAACAATACAAGAATTTGTATCAGTATCTCCTCCCATTGATAACGACTTTCTAATTGCATCCTCAAAAGAATCAGATTCATATAATGCATACAAACAGTTGCCTATAGTCTCATGACATGTCATATTAAATTTTTCAAATGGGCTATATTTTACTTTTAAATTCAATTTTCTAAAAACTTCTTCTTTCGTTAATCCTTGTCTAAAATAATATATTATTAAAGCAATTGTTGTTGCTGAATTTATTGCTTCTTTTGAATTATGTGAAGGAATTGTTGCTAACTTAACATTTTCTATTACATCTTCTTCTGTATTAAACAAGTATCCTACAGGAGATATTCTCATCATTGCACCATTACCTGTGCTATTTGAATTGCCTAGTCCCTTGGCCCATTTCATTGTATTTGGTGAAAATGGTTTTTCAAAATATGGAGTATAGTTAGGTTTATAATTTTCATTTTTTAGAATGTATTTTCTTAATTTTTTTTCATAATCTTTGTTACTTGTTATTGCATCAATTAAAGCAATAGTCTCTATAGTATCATCACTATAAAAAGAATCACTTGTAATTAATTTATCAGGGTATATATGTGTTATATTTTTTGTTTGATTATACTCATAAATACTACCTGCTTTATCTCCATAAATTGCACCTAACATAACCTACCTCCTAATAGTTTTTTTATTAATTGATTCATTATATTTTTTTATAAATGTTTCTAACGAAGAAATTATTTTTCTTAAGCTTTCTGGATCTTCTCTATATTTTTTATTAATTTCAATTTGAATTACATCGACATTATCAATTTCAAATAATCCCTTTGTAATTGCTCCTCCTTTAAACGGATCATTATAAGCAATATTATTTATTCCATTTTCTTTAAAACTATCCTCTAATTCTTTTACGGTTATATAGTCTGTTGATAAATTATTTAATGTTCCAAACTCAACATCAAAATCTCTTTCTTTTGCTGCTCCATGTAGATCTATTATTATTGCAATATCATTTTCTTTTATTAGCCTTCTTAGTTCCACATTATAATCATCATAATTATCATTGTTAGATTCTATTTTGGTATCTTTTAACTTAACCATAGAATATGTATCATCATGACGATTTAAAAAAAGAGAAATTGCCTTAGTATATGGTTCACTTAATTTTATACTACCATCTTCTCTTTCTTGCATCATGGTATGAGGAGCTGAAAATAATATTTTATTCTTTCCTTTTAAATATAAATAATCATTATCATAATTTAGTCTTTCCAAATATTCTATTTCTTCTTCAAATTGATCATTTTGACAATATCTCTTATCAAAGTAATTAAAAGAATTTATAACTATTCTTTTTCCATATTCTTTTATTTTTTCAGGATTATACATTAGATTTTTAAATTCGTCTGGATTTAATATTTCATTTAAATATCTTATTGCAATATATGATAAATTATATCCATTATAATTATCGTTTAAAAACATCTTTCCATGTATTAAAGAACCTAATTCTGGAATTATTTTTGTGTCAGCTTTTACTTTTAAATAGAATTGTTTAAAAGATTCTTCATCTTTTATTTTATCTTTTTCTCCTGACATATATTGAGCCATTCCTTCATCGTACCAAACAATCCTATCAAAATTATTTTTTTCTAAAATATACTTTTTATATAGAATATGAAATAACTCATGGGATGCTGTAAATACTCTTCTATTTTGGTCTTCTGGATTAATACAAGCATTTATCATATCTTTATCATATGTTCCAGTTGCATATTCAGGAAGAGAATTGTCATTTCTAATATTGTGAATAAAATCTCTAAATTCTTGTAAGTTATCAAAATAATTCACTTTTATTTTATCAGTTAATTTTACACAAAAGAATTCTTCATATTCTGGTATTTTTCCCTTTAATAATTCCATTGTTGATTCAGCTAAACTTTGTAGAGTTTCAGAATAATCTACTATACATAAATCATTTTCTAATACTTTTTTCATTTTATTACTCCTTTGCTAATTCAACACCTTATTCTTTTTCATTCTAATGTATATTATTAGTTGTATTAAAATTACAATTAGTACAAATATTATCATATACTTTATATCATTGAATAAAAGTAAGGGTGCCGCAACTATTAGCCTAATTACTGATTCTAATATTTGATATATCAAATTATAGTTAGCATTATCTATTTCCTTATGATTCTCAAAATATATTTTATTAAGCGATTGATTTTGCATCTTTTTAACTATACCATCAAAGAAATAGATAAATAATATTAAATAACTTGTAATAAACAACTTAGAGAAACTTAGTAGGATAAATAAAATAGTACTTATAATAAAATAATTCTTCTTTTTTATAATTTTTCCATATATAAATATAAAAATAATAATCGAAATATTACTTACGGCGTTTATCGTTCCTGCCATCATATATGAATTCTTTATGTATATTGCAATATAAATTGGAAAAATGAATTCTAATAAGTTATCTAATTCAAAAATTGAGAATGCTAAAAAGTTTCTAATATCATATTTTTTTAAGTTTTTTATTAATTCTATTTTTGTATTCGTATTATCATAATCAATATCTATTAATGGAATAATACTAATTAATAAAACTATTGCAGATATCATTGTTAATAATCCCATGTTTAAACTATCTAAGAGATAAGAACCAATATATCCAGATAATATTGAGGCAAGTTGAGCAACTATAGTAACAATACTAAATCTTTCTGATGATGCTCTTTTCGGCATTATTGTAGTAATATAAAATCTTCTTGATACCCAGTACCCTCTTCTATACATTGAATATACTATCGAAATCAATAATAAATATGAAAATGTATTACAAATATATTTATTTAATAAAACCTGTAATCCTATAAAAGATACAATACCAATACTTATAGGTACAGAATAGCTATATTTTTCACCTATTTTTACATAAAAATATGAAATAAAAATAGCAAAGAAGTTTTCTAAAATATAAAATAATAAGATATGTTTAATATCGAATCCATTTTTAAATAAATATAATGATATAAATATTTCTATTAAACATTTAGAAAATGTCGATAAAAAATTAAAAATATTAAATTTTCTATTATTATCATCTACCTTTTTATTCATATACTATCACCATAATAATGATACCATAAAGATATTTTTACAACAACCACTCATAAAAAAAAGATTGCTTATGCAATCATTTTATTTCATTACTAATTGAATGATATATTTTATCTGTTTTATCTTTTACCATTTCTTTTACAATATTTGGATATATATTATATTTATCTATATCATCTGTATCAATCCATTTGAAATTAATCCAATCTCCTTCAATTCCTTTAAACTCAAAGGATTCTATTTTCTCCTTATAAACACCTTTGTAAATTAAATCTATTTGATGATTATTATAACCTTTAAAGTTTACTATTTCTTCACATACTCCCGAAAATTTATAATCTATATTATCCCAACCAAGTTCTTCTTTTATTTCTCTTTTTATCGCATCAATGCTTTCTTCTAATTCATTTATCTTTCCACCTGGTAGTAAATAGAAATCTCTTCCATTTACATTAAAAATCAATATTTTTGACTTATCTTCATTATAGATTAATGCAGATACTCTTAATAAAAATTGAAAGTCATTATTTATATATCTTATATCCATGTTATTACCCTTTCTAATCTCTTATCTTCTTTTTTAAAGACTTTATTCTGGATAATACTTCTTCCGGTGTATAACCATCATATTGAGGAGCATTTTCTATTTCTTTTACTAGAAACTCATCCCAGTGTTCTAATTTAAAGTGATAGGAAGCAACTCCTGATGGAGTGTTTATTCCAACTATAAAGCAACCGTTAAACATCGGATCATTTTCTTCATCAAAATGTTTTTTTGATTTCCAAGACAATTCTGGATAGCAATTACATATTGCACTAAACAAATACATTCTTTGAAGATATAATTCCTCAAAAGTATGATTTCCATCACTTATTTTTTTGACATTTTCTCCTAACTTTTTTAGTTTCATTATTCTGTCATTAATGCTTTCTATATTATCCATAATAAACTCCCCTAACTAGAACCATTATAGCATAAAAATTTTAATTGTTCTTTAGCCAATATTTTAATCTCTATTCTTATTATAATACAAAGAAGAAAACTACTTTCGTAGCTTTTATCATTAGATTCTAACTAATCTATGCCTTTGCATTAGCAACAAATTGTTTTACTTTTTCTCTATCTTTTTTACCAGTCTCATTTTTACAGCCACTATTAACATCTACACCATATGGCATAGCTATCTTTATCGCAATATTAACATTATCTGGATTTAAACCACCAGCTAAAAAAGTTGGTTTATTTAATTTTTTTATTAATTCAGCGCTCTTATGCCAATCGTGTGTTAGACCTGTTCCTCCTACTTGATTAGTTTTCAAATTAAAACTATCCAATAAATAATAATCTGCATATATCATTTTTTTGTAATCAGTACAAATAGTTCCATCACTTGCTACATGAATTAATCTAACTAATTCTATATTTGGTAAAATATTTTTTATTTTCTCTACTTCACTTTCAGCAATATCTGAATGCAATTGAATTATATTATTTCCAATATATTTTGTTAATTCAATAATTTCATCTGCATTCGTCAAGTGCGTAACTAACGATACATCACATTTTTTATTTACATAGTCACATATTTTTTTAGCATTTTCTTTATCAACAAAATCATCACTTGTATGTTCTTGACCAACTAAAATTCCTATTATATTCGCTCCAGCATCTATACACATTTTAGCTTCATCTACACTTGTATTAGCACATATTTTTACTTTCACAATTCTTCACCCATGGCTATTATATCATACTTATAATGCTACTTATAAATAAAAACTGACTCAAGAGTCAGCTTTAATATATTTTATTTTTCTAAAATTTTATTTTTTTTCTATTCAATACCTTGATTAACTCCTTTTCTAAATAATTGGACTTCCCACAGTTGAATATAACTTTCTCTACTTTAATGTTTTCCACTAAATTAATTGCTTCTCCCATATGATCGTAGTCTCCATGTGGTGACTTACGTTCATTTTTCCACTTTCTAATTTTTCAAAAGCAATTACTGAACTCAATGGACATCTTTCTTCTCCTTCAAGACAATCAAGAACCAAATTTTCCCCATCAACTCTTACAACTTCTTTCAAAAAATCAGGAATATCATTCACACTACTAATTCTAACACAATCCTTTACTCCGGGTTTCTTGGCAATAGTTATCATTTCTTCTTTCATATCATTTTCTCCTGATAATATTATAATATATTATTTATTTTTATGGTATACATTTTTCAATATTTAATTTATTATTCTTAATCGTAAACATAATACTACCATTTTGATCTGTTCTATATATTTTTGAATCCTCTAAATTTTCTAATACCTCTTTATTTGGATGGCCATATCTGTTATTCTTTCCTACTGGTGCTGAATAGTTAGTACATAAAAAAAGAACTATTTATTAATAATTCTTAAATTATAGTTGTATGGTCTATTGTTAACTTCAAAATTTTCTAATGTGCCATTGCAAGCTCCTTCAATTAATATTCGTGCTTCATTTTCAACTAATGATTTTCCGCTACCATGTTTTCCATTGTTATCCCAAATATTGTCACTCATAAACCAATTGTCTCTATCGTGAATTCCATCTGGTGCTTTAACTAATATAGTACTTACACCTGGTATAATTTTCTTAATTAGAGCATTACACCTTTTTAAATGAAATTCGCTTGTTATTAGCATAACTTTGTCAAAGTTGGATTTATCTAATAAATCTAGCGCAAATAAAATATTTTCTTTAGTATTTCTAGATTTATCTTCTACTATTATATCATCAGGATTAACTCCATTTTTTATAGCTAATTCACGCATTTTATGTGCTTCTGGAATATGATCTTTTGATACATTGCTATCACCATAGCCACCACCCATAAATACAAGTTTCTTTACTCTTTTTTGTTTATACATCTCTACGGCCTTTAATGTTCTTTCAACAATTAACATTGCATGCCCAAATACAAGCGCATAATAACAAAATTCACCAGTATCTTCAATGTTGCTGAAAACAATTTCATCAACTATATTTTTAGATAACTCTACATTTTTATAATCAGATAATTTCATATTTCCTCCAAACATTTATATAAATATATCATTTTTCTATTATAATTAATATTCTCTTGCAATTATTATATCATATTAATATGCTCTATGGGTTACAAGTTTTGATCGTTAGTTTATTATTTTTAATCTTAAACATAATACTTCCATCTTGATCAGTTCTATAAATCTTACTATTTTTTAAATTATCTAATACCTCTTTATTTGGATGACCATACCTATTATTTTTACCTACACTAATTATTGAGTATTTTGGATCAATTCTATTTATAAAAGATTCACTACTACTTGTTTTAGATCCATGATGGCCTACTTTTAATACATCTATATCATATAAACTATATTTATTCATTATTTCTTTTTCAGTAGTAATAGATGCATCTCCCATAAACATAAATTTGTAACCATTTAGTTCAGTATAAATAACATTACTATTATCATTTTCATTATCATATTCTTTTGTTTGTAAAATATATAATTTATTATTATTATTAATATTTAATTCTTTAATGCAGGAATAATATTTAATCTTCTTTTTATCTAATACCTTAATTAATTCTTGTTCTAAATCATTAAATTCACCACAATTAAAGATTACTTTTTCTACTTCAAAATTATTAACCAAATTGATTGCTTCCCCCATATGATCATAATCGCCATGTGGTGATTGTCAAAAAGTAAGTCGAATAAAAATGTTTTTTTACAAAGAAAAAGATGCTTATTTAAGCACCTAATGTTTATTAAATATTAATTTTATCTTGAGTTTTTATATAATTATAGAATTCGTCACAATTTATATGATATTTTGGCTTGTTATATTTATATATATAAGTGTCATATTTTAAACTTGAATCTATCTCATTTTTTCTACTCTCAATGAATTTAATCTTTACATCGTTTAAAAGTGTTTCTATATTATTATATTCATGAATTCCTTTCATATCATACCAAGAATGTTCAAACCAATAATATTTATCATTCAATTGAAATGTAAGAAAAGTATGTGATGGTAAATTTTCATTATCATCAATATAAATAAAATATGTATCACAATCTATATTAGCATCATTAAATAGTTTTCTTTCAAGTTCAACCTGATCCCAACATACTCCACATTTACTTGATAATAATTCTTCTGGACTTAATAAAAAATAAAACTTATAAAATTCTTTATCCCATCTTTCACTATTAATTAAGTTATTTCCATTTTTATCTTTAAAACCATATTCTATACTATTTAGTTTATCCATTATTTTTAAAATTTTATTCATACGGCTCACATCCTACAATTATTATATCATATTTTATCTATTCTTTTATTTTCTTATTCTCTTTTTCTAATTCTTTTAAACTTGTTTTTGGAGTTGGTAATTTTTCTGTCTTTTGTACATAATGACACATTTTTATTTCTGTTATTATTTATTATAGTTTTATATTCTTTACCTGTCCTTAAAATAAATCTAATTACATTAGGTTTTACTTCTCCAGTTTCTGAAACTTCACCGACAACAATTTTATCAACAATAGTATCAAAAATTTCTCTGTTAAATTCAGTTAAAATTGTAGGTTCATTTATTATTTTTTCTATTTCCTTTAATTTTTGGCAATAAAAAAACTTGTAAATGATTCTACAAGCTGAAATATTAAACAATACTTAAAAACATAGTAAAAATCCCTATAGAAGAATAGATTCTTCTTATGGTAATAGCTTGAGCTATAACATACATATTTCCTAACCCCTTTATATTTCTTTTAATTCGTTCTTTGAAATATGTTATAGTTCAAACTTGTATTTATCTTATATTTCTATAAGATAGGTTCTGATATAAGCCTTAATATCTTACCGAGCCTCTTATAACTAGCGTTCATTTATACATTTCTAGTTAAGTGTTATTGTGTACATTCCGTTTGAGTATTCCTTATATATTAGATATTTTAATTCTTCTAATATCCTAAGGCTTTTTCTCAAACCTTTATTCTTGATGTTTACTACTCTTTGAATCTCTCCTACATTTATATCTGTGATTATTCGCGTCATACCTTTGGTATAAATATATGAGTAGATCAATTTCGTTTCTTTTGGAATTCTTTTTTCTTTCCAAATCGTTTCTGATACTTCTAGATGTCTAATCCTCATTCATAAACTCACTCCTTTCTGTACGTCCAATATGCCGGACAGCATAAATATATCATTGTCCGAAAATAATGTCAAGTATTTTAACCGAAAAACTGGACATTTTCGTAATTATGTGCTAAAATGTAATTACTGAGGAATAAAATTGCTAGTAATTATAATGATTTATTAGTAAAAAGGATGTGGTTTAAATGAACTCAGAAGAACTTAAAATTTTAATAGAAGATGTTAGAATTAAAAAAGGTATTTCACAAAGAGAACTTGCTAAACAAACAGGTATTAGTAGAAGTACATTAAATGACTTAATTAATGGCAAAATAAAAAAAGTAGATATTGATGATCTACGAAAGATTGCTGAAACATTAGATATGTCTTTACAAAAATTATTAAAGGTTGCAGGTTATGATGAAATGCTATTCTATTTTAATAAAGATAAATATGCAAATAAATCTTCAAAAGATTTAAAAGAATTAATAGAACAATATAAAAAATCCGAAATAGATTTATTAGATTTTGATTCTCAAAAGAGAAGAAAAATTAGTGATGCTAGACAAAAGCTATTTTATACAATGGAACACTTACAAATCATGAAAGATAATAAAGATAGTCTATATACTATTGATAAGGCAATAGAAGATATAAAATATGCTTTTGAGGAATTAGAATTTGCTGAGCATAAATATGACTATGATAAGTTACCGAAGCAAAATTAAAAATCTCTTTTCGCAAGATTAGAGATTTTTCTATAAAAAAAGGATATTACGTTTTGTTGCGTTAGCAATGAAAGTAGTAGAATTTTTTTCATTTTTATGAAGTCGCAAGACAAAATAAAAAGGCACCAATACTCTTTACGATAGTTTGTAGTATTGGTGCTTAAATGGGTTCCCAAAGGATCTCCTTTGGCACACAATCCTAGTTGGCATTATGCCGACTTGGTAGTGTGTTACTATCTTGTCTAAAAGATAGTTAAATACATAAATCATTATATTATAAATTAGTATCCACCTTTTAAATTATCACATTTTATTTTTGTTAATTGTTTATTTTTTAAATTTAAAACTTTTATTGACTCTTCTTTATTATTATCGCAATCATTTATATTATTCCATATTCCCCAAATCCTACATTCAGTAAGTTCTACTTTTATCAAAATTTGATTTGGTAAATTTGTATAATTTTCATATGTTTGAAAATGTTTTTCTTTCATCTGATTTACAAAATATATATTTTTTGATGGATGACCTATAATACTAGCATGTCCCTTAAAATAAATATTTTCAATAGTTATTGCAACATTAGGATTTTCCATTATATTTCTTGCTTTTTCAAAGTTAGAATCTGTTTGAAAATAAAGCGCAGTTCCATCAGATATAACACACATCTTACTAGCTGTTACAACACCATCTTTACTTGCAGTAGCAAGTACCACATAATTTACTCTTGAAAGTAAATTAGTGATTTTTTCTAATAACAAATCATATTCCATATTATATTTTCCTTGCAATTAATTTTGCTTTTCCGTGAACATGTGGTTTGCCATGAGAATTATCTGGTTTTATATACTCATTGTAATATAAAATATCAAATTCTTTGAAATAATCTCTCAATTCATTTTTAGAAAAATAATGTTTAATAAAATCAGAACACTCACTAGCATTATCTAATTGTTTTAAATATCCAGGATCATCTTGAGTAAATACAACAATATAAACTAGTCCACCTTTGTTTAAGCTACCCTTTAATTTTTCTACTGCTTTATCTAAATAATCTTTTTCCATATGATCTAATGATGTCCCTGCAATTATAAAATCATATTTTTCATTCAAATTTTCACTTAAATAATCACAATTTAATACATTTATATTCAAGTCTAACTGATTGGATTTTTCAATTATCTTGTTTGAGCCATCTTTTGTTGGTTCTATGGAAGTTACATCAAATCCCAATCCTGCCAAATAAACTGAATTTCGTCCTTCACCTGCGCCAATATCCAATGCCTTTCCAATATTAACTTGATATTGTTTTAGCATTGCTACAAGTCCGTCAGATGGTTCTTCACCAAAATAACTTTTTTGTTTAGAATAGAAATAATCAAAATCCATATTATCTTCCTTTCTCATATAATTTTACAAGACTTTTTGCATAACCATAACCAACACGATTTTCTTCATGGGTTTCTAAAAATTCTTTCATTAATTTATACTGTTCTTCTCGTAAAACTCCTCCAACTACTTTTGGTATTCTTTCTTTAATTCCAACCATATTTTTTAAATAACAAGAACCACCATCTGGTATTGCTTCTAAACCAAATACAACTTTATCAACTTTACATTTTATCGCTGCACCAAACCCCAGTAAATGTGGTTCAAGTGAACTATAAAGAACCAAAGGCCTTTCAATATTTGGAGAATATACTTCTCTTTCAGCATTGAATAATGCCATAAAGTCACCATGAGTAATTGGTGAATTAAGTGTATATGTAAGTGTGCACGTTTCGGTCAATAATCTATTTCCTGCAACTAATACAACCCCTATTGGTAATTCATCATTTTCTATCATTCCTTTTTTTCCAACTTGTAAGGCTCTTTTCATCCAAAAAATTTCCTCATCATTTCCTGTTGAATAAGTTACAACATTATTTCTAAAATAAAATGTATCTAACAGCATATCGCATTCATTCTTTAATACACCGCTTATAGTTTCAAATTTATAAATTGATTTAAAATCATTAATTCCTAAATGAATATCATTAGAACCATAACTAATTGCAGTTTCCAAATCTGAACCATATACAAATCTATTTACGCCTAATTTTATAGCAGTTCCAAAACATTTAACACATGGCTCACAAGTAGTAATAAGTGTCAAATCATTCGGTTTATTAGTCATAGAATTTAAGTAATTATTTATAGCAACTATTTCAGCATGATTTAAAATATTTTTTGAAGATAATACCTCATTATGTGCAACAGATACAATTTTTCCATCTGCTACTAACACAGCACCGTAAGGTTGTTCCCCAATTTCAATTCCTTTTTTTGCTTCATTAATAGCAATCTGCATATACTTTTCGTAGTTCATTTTAATTACACTTACCTAACAAAAAGTAAAAATCACTTTTTCTTTCATTTTTGAATGTGCCACTCAATTTAGTAGTTATTGTACCTGATAATTCTTTTTTTACACCTCTAGATATCATACACATATGTTTTGCCTCTATATAAATTGCTATATTATTAGTATTAAGTTTTTCTTTTAATTCATTCAAAATATCTTCAGTCATACGTTCTTGTACTTGTAATTTTCTTGAATGCTTTTCTACAACTCTTGCAATTTTACTAAGTCCAATAATTTTATTGTTAGGAATATATGCTATATGAGCTATACCATAAAAAGGTAATAGATGATGCTCACACATAGAACAAAATTCAATATTTTTAACCATTACTAAATCATCATATTTATCTTCAAAAGTAGTGTAATTAATTTCAGGATATGATAAGATTTCAGAATACATTTTTGCTACTCTTTGAGGAGTATCCTTTAATCCTTCACGTTCAGGATTCTCACCTATTGCCTTTAATAAATCATATACAGCTTTTTTGATTAGTTTTTCATCCATATAAATCCCCCTTTATAAATAAAAAAGTGGCTAGCAACCACAACCTCCGCCACCGCCACAAGAATCTGGTGGACAATCAGAAGTAGTTCTTCTTGGACTCTCAAATTCTCTTTTTAAAACACGTTGTCTACCTAAACCAAATGAAGGTTCTGAATCATAAGACGAAGTATCTATAGTTCTTGAATGAATTTCAGTATCAATTTTAGGTGTTGTTTCTTTTTTATCTTCCTTACTATCTCGATCTAAATCAATACCTTTTTTCTTTAAGCCATTCACAAAATCATTAATCTTTGAAGTTACATCAGATTGCTCATTTTCTATTATTTTAGAAACTTCTATTGCTACTTCTTTTTTAGCAGCACTAACGAAAGGCTTTTTTAAGCTAGCAACCTTAGTTAATAATGCATCATCAATATGAATCATTCCATTTATTGAAGATATCCAAGAACTAATATTGTTATTAATTAACCCTAAAGTATCGATAGCGCTTAAATTATCTTCTTCCGATTTCAATTTTGCCTCATTAATTATTTCTTCTATTTGATTTACAAATCCTGCTTTTATGCTTTCTAAAAATTTATCTTGCATACTATCTCCCCCCTCATAAAACATTGACTGATATTATACAACATTTTTGATTAAATTGCAAGGTATTTAAACATTTTTATAAAAAATACTATCTAAACATATCAAAATCATCTTTATTATATTCATCCTCATCATAATCTCTAACTCGTTCTTTATAATAATCAGGTGCTTCAACATAATCAAATAATTCATCTTGTTTAGTTGCCCCTTTAGATATTCTTACAACATCTCCCATATAAAACTCACTATTATCATAACAATCTTTAACAACTAGAGCAGTTTCATCTTTAGTGTAGTCATTACCTCGTTGTAATAGTTTTCTTAAAAATTTCTTTAATAATTGAAATAGTTCATTTAATCTATAAATTAAACTTCTATTTTCTTGTTCTAGGTTTTGATTTTCATATTCTAGTTTACTAATTTCTTTCTTATATTTTTGATTTTCTTTTTCAAGTGATTTATAACTATTAGCATAATTATCAACTTCATTGAATATTGTTTGTAGTTTAGGTTGTAATTCCATTACTTTTTTAGATTCTTTAATTACATTATTCATACTTTCAAAAGTATCTTTTTTAACCTTAACAAATTCTTTATCAATAATTAATGTTTGTTTAGTAGTTTTCATTTTTTCTTCAAAATCATTCATTGCTTTATCAAATCTATCATTTTTAACATTTAATTCATGATTTAGTTTTTTAGTAAGTTGTTTATATTCTTTTATTTTAATGTGTTTATTATCACTTCCTTTAATACCTCTTTCTAGATCATAACCTTTATCAGTTAGTCTTTTATGATATAAGTCTTGTAAATGTGATAATTGAATTTTATCTTTGATATATTGTTTTTTAGAAATAGTGTATCGTTCTGTATTAGTTCTTTTATCTAATTTCTTAACAAGTGGAACTACTACACAATGAATATGTGGTGTTTCTTCATCTAAATGGATAGTTGCATGAAGTATTTGTTCTTTCTTATAACCTAAATCATTATAAACAAAATCCATACAAGTATCAGCCCAATCTTTTATTTGTTCTCTAGACATATCTTTAAAGAAATTATGTGAAGCAGTCATAACTAATTCATCAGCAACTACATTTTTAGAACTATTTAACATTTCATGGTATCTTTTCTTTCTATCAGCTCGTTCAGTTTTCATTCTTTCTTCGTGTTCTTTTTTATATTCTTTAGTTAATTCATCAAAACCTTTAACATATTTAACATTTAAAGGAACAAGTTCTATATTGTTTTTACTCAGGTTTATTTTAATATCTTTATTTGATTGATAAGCTTTCTTTTCTCATTTATTATGTGATCCTATTTGTGCTAAATCAGGTATAGTATAAATAGGTTCACTTCTAAATATTGCATAATTTAAATTCATAATATCGTTTCTCCTTTCTTTTTTACACAATAAAAAAGATATGTCGTTAAACATACCCTTAATTATTTCATAACCAATTACTTTTTAAATACTTATAAGTAAATTATTTATTTTAATATCAAAATGAGGACATTTATATACTAATTGATATTAAAATATCTAAATTATAATCACTATCTGCATCTTCTTTAGGTTTTATATAAAATGCTGTTCTTTTAATTAATCCTTGAAAATAAAGTAAATCTATATTTTTTATATTATTTGTCATTTGTCCTAAACTAGATTTCTTGTTTGAATAGCAAAATAAGTTTGAGCAAGAGCAATTATTTCTTTTTGAGGATTTCCATTCATTACAATTAAATAACATGCATATCTAGATAGTTTATAATCTATAATTTTTCTTGTTGTTTTAGATCCTATATCAACCATTTTGCGGTACAACGCAAAATGGTCATCAATATTATATTTACTTTCTTTACAAGCTGATATAGCTCTTACAATTAAATCATTTATACTTCTCCACTGATTGCATCCTAAAATACTTTGTAATTCTCTTGCTAACCAATATTCATTACCAAATTCATCAATATGTTTAATGTCTTCAAACATTTTATTTGTATATTCTTTTATCTCATTCATTTCATCAACTTTCTTTCTACGGACTACAAGTATCAATCTTTAATTTATTATTTTTAATCTTAAACATAATACTACCATCTCGATCTGTTCTATATATTTTAGATTTATCTAGTACATTTAATACTTCTTTATTTGGATGTCCATATCTGTTATTCTTTCCAACTGGTATTGAGTATTTAGTACATACAAAAAGATTGCAAATTGCAATCTAGTTTTTATACTTTTCCATTACTTCAGAACTTCTTCTGTATATATTTGTAATCTTTGATAATTTAGAAATTATTAATTCTTCGTCTTGACATTTACTATAAAACAACTCATTTTTGTTAGAGAAATGTACTGTTTCTTCAGATTTTTTATTTGAAAATATACTGCCAACCACTACATCTTTTATATCATATTTCTCGATATATTTTTTATATAGATCTATATCATTTATAGTAATATTTTGTAAAACTGGTTTAATATATAAAACAACAGGTATATTTGTACTTTTTGAAATTTCAAATGTTTTAAACCTTTCTGAAATTGATGTGGTGTTTTTTTCATAAATATTATGTTTAGATATAGTTGCTGAACTAACAAAAATAATTAATTGTCCGGGATATTTTATGAGTGGTAATATTTCTGCAAGTTCCTTTTTTAAAATTTTGCATTTTGTAGACAACTGAATTTGATTTCCTTTTTTTAAAAAATATTTAATTATATCTATGGTTTCTTTTTTATTATTTTCATCCCAGCACTCAGAAAAACAACCTATTGATATTAATGTATTATTATTTATATCTAAATTATTTTGCTCTAACAATTCAATTATTTTTTTTGCAGAGATAGTTTTTTTTATAGACTTGTTGTATCCAAGTATAGGTAAATAACAATATGAACATTGAGCTTTGCATCCTAAAGAACTATTAATAAATACTCTTTTATTGTCATTAGCAAAGATATATCCATTATCAAACATTTTTTCACCACCAACATTTAATATTTTTAATATATTATATCATACTAATACACATTTATGGTTCACACGTTTCAATATTTAATTCATTATTTTTAATCTTAAACATAATACTCCCATCTTGATCTGTTCTATATATTTTTGAATTATATAAATTATCTAATACTTCTTTATTTGGATGTCCATATCTGTTATTCCTTCCAACACTAATTACAGAATATTTAGGATTTATCGCATCAATAAAGTATTTACTACTACTTGTCTTACTTCCATGATGTCCTACTTTTAATACATCTATATCTGATAGATTATATTTATCTAATATTTCTTTTTCTGTAGTAACTGATGCATCTCCCATAAACATAAATTTATATCCATTAAGTTCTGTATAGATAACATTTGAATTATCATTTTCATTATCATAAATATTTGTTTGTAAAAAATATAATTTGTTATTATCAATATTTAACTCTTTAATACAGTAATAATACTTTATTTTTTTTCTATTCAATACCTTTATTAACTCCTTTTCTAAATAATTGGACTTCCCACAGTTGAATATAACTTTCTCTACTTTAATGTTTTCTACTAAATTAATTGCTTCTCCCATATGATCGTAGTCTCCATGTGGTGACATACGTTTATACATATGAATTTATGCATAAAAAAATTGCAATAAATGCAATTTAAATATGTCGTTTTGCAACCGTCTCCATTTGGTTTTCTAAATGCTCGATTGTAGCCATAACCCATTTTTCAATTGGTTCTTCAATTAATTTTATTTTCTTGCCTTTTCCAAGTAAATATCCCATTTCCATCATAACTGTATTTCCTATGTAACCATCTTTATCACAAATGACAATTTCTTCGGATTTAAGGCATTTTTCTAAGAAATCTTTTTCTATAAGAATTGGTTCATCACTTTCATCATCTTCAAATATAATAAAACCATTAGTATCTTTCTTTACAGCAGATATTTTTGGTGCTAATACAGTATATCCATTTTTCTGATATTCATAGGCTTGATTTTTTATAGAGTCTAACTGCTTTCTTAAACTTCCTAAAAAAACAACTGTTTTAGGAAGCGTTTCTATAGCTTCTTCTGTATCAATGCTAAAAGTCGTATTTCTTGGTACACCAATTTTTTTATCATCATTATCTTCATTTAGGATATATGGAAAAGCTAATACTCTCACTATTTCTAAAGGAAATACAATTGTTTCTTTAAAACCGTGATTGTTATTTTTGGTAATAGAGGACATTAGCCACTCTGATTCATCTATATCATTCCAAAAAAATATTTCTTGCTTCTTTGACATTAGATATCCAAGTATAAATGATATATAATTACTAATCTCACCACAAGAATTACAAACATATACCACATCACTTTGCATGCAAAAATTTATTTGATTTATAATATCTTGTGCACTTAATTTTGGAATACTTATAGTTTCATTAATGCCATATTTCTCAAATAATTGTCTAAGCCCATTATTATCAATTAAAACTGGACCACGACTACCAAAGTAATATGCGATTCTTTTAAGAATATCATCTTTATCTAAATCAGATAATTCAAAATTAAAATCATAAACGCCTTTAACCCCTTGAGATTCAAATAAATAATGCATAAATTTTATATCAGATGGACTATTCCCAATTAAGGCAATACTATCATAATTATCAGTTGGAGAATTACGCATAATGTCACCTCTATGTACATTATAACACATTTATTATCTATTCTTTTAGTTTCAAATTTTCTTTTTCTAACTCTTTTAAACTTTTATTTGGTGTATGTAAATTTTCAGGCATGGTACCACCTAATCTCTTAATGCTATTTCTTACTTCCTTACCTACCTCATAATGAACAGAATTTGCTGTATATTCATTATCTACTTTATCTCTTTTTAATTTAGCATCTGTTTGCGCAATTCGAAATATATTATCTGCAAGTTCTTCACTACCCATATTATCTAATATATCTTCTCTATATCTTAATTTCTTTCTTTTAAAAATGTCATCTGCCGTTTCACCATTATAAAGTCCTTTATATCCAGCATTATGAAATCTAGCTAAGTCTTTTACTCCACTATTAACTGGTAAATTATAATTGCCTTTTCTTGCTTGATTTCTTCTATATAATCTTTTTTCATCCTCAGTAAGTTCATTATATTCTTTTTCAGATAGTTCTTGTTTTCTTGTTTGAATGGCAAAGTAAGTTTGAGCAAGAGCAATAATTTTGATTCTTGGATTACAATTTTGAACTATTAAATAACAAGCATATCTTGATAATTTGTAATCATGAATTTTTCTAATTGTGTTAGAACCAATATTAACCATTTTGTCCTCAAAGACAAAATGGTCTAAAGTATAATAATTGCTACCTGTACAAGCCTCAATTGCTTTCTTAATTACTTTGTCAAACTTTCTCCATTCTTTATACTCTAATGCTTTCATTAATTCTCTTGCTAACCAATACTCATTACCTAATTCATCTATATGTTTTATATCTTCAAATATTGTTTCTGTATATTCTTTTATTTGATTCATTTTATCATCTTCCTTTCTATGGACTACAAGTCTCAATTTTCAATTTATTATTTTTTATCTTAAACATAATACTACCATCTTGATCTGTCCTATATATTTTTGAATTATCTAAATTAGTTAATACTTCTTTATTTGGGTGACCATATCTATTATTCTTACCTACACTTATTATTGAATACTTTGGATTTATTTCATTAATAAACTCTTTCCCACTGCTTGTCTTAGATCCATGATGTCCAACTTTCAATATATCTATATCCTGTAAATTGTATTTATTCATTATTTCTTTTTCAGTATTTGTAGACGCATCTCCCATAAACATGAATTTATATCCATCAAGTTCAGTGATTATTACATTACTATTATCATTTTCATTATCATATTCTTTAGTTTGTAAGAAATATAATTTATTTTTTTCTACATTTAATTCACTAATACAGGAATAATATTTTATTTTCTTTTTATCTAATACTTTGATGAATTCCTTTTCTAAATCATTGTATTCTCCACAATTGAATATGACTTTCTCTACTTTAAAATGATTAACTAAGTTAATTGCTTCTCCCATATGATCGTAATCTCCATGTGGTAATTGTCAAAAAGTAAGTCGAATAACATCAAAGAAAAAGAATTACCATTATGATAATTCTTTAATCCTTTTTAATTAGTTTTTTCATTCTAGGTTTCAGATCATATGTTTCTTCAAAAGTTATTACACCAGATTCATTAATTGATAGTTTAGGAATTACAATACCCGTTTCAAGTTCAATCCAATCAGCTAATAATCTTCTATGGCAAAAGTGTTCTTTATTTATTTCTAATCCAGGCAGCTCATGACAAAGTAATATTATTTCCTCTCCAAATTTTTGTTTTAGAGTATCCATTAATTCATATGGATTTAAGTCTTTCAGCCTTAAATCATAAAATTCTTTTATATACCAATCAATTAATTCATCTTCTGATAAATTATCGGGATTTTGATCATAATATTGCCATAAATATAATTTTGGAGACATTTTCTTATATGCATTACCATAAAAACCCCAGGCATTCCCACCATCACCAGTAATTGATACTAAATTACCACTTTTTGCATTTGCATAACAACTTGTTCCTTTTATAATCATCAAAACCAGCTACAAACTAATTAATATTATATCATAATTTCTATAATTATACTAATTCATATTCTCTAGCTATTATTCTCTCATCTGAACAATATTTTATGACATATTCATTATCCTGCTTACAAATAATAATTCCTACAGTATCATTCTCTTCTATAGTTTTAATATTCTTATCAATATAATTCATATAAGTCATAATTTGACCTGTATGTTCTTTTTTTAATTCAGTTACTTTTAATTCAATTACTACATAACATTTATATTTAATATTATAAAGAAGTAAATCAATATAATTGTATCTATCATCAATTTTTATTTTATATTCATTACCAACATAAGTAAAGCCAACACCTAATTGTTTTAAAAAGTTATCAAGATTATTCAGTATAGCTTGTTTTAACGCATATTCAGTTAGTTCTTCTTTCAATAAATCAGATTTTATTATTATTGGATTTGGTACAAGATCATTTACAATTAAATCACCTGATTCAATAAGTTTTATTTTAGTTTCACTACTTAACCTATCATACTCTCGATTATTAATTTTTTCTTGAAGTTCTCTTTTATTCAAGCTGTTATTTATAGTTGCATTTATGTAATAAATGATTTCATCTTCATTATTAATAGACAATAACTGTATATAATGACTCCAACTCAATTTTGACACCAATGGTGTCAATTTTTCACTCTTAAATACTTCATAAAATTTTCTCATTCTATATAATGTTCGTTCATTATATTTCTTACCAACTTCAATCATCAACTTTTCTGAGTACTGTTTAATTATATTTTTACCATATGTACTTCCTGCCTCATATAACAGTTTCCCATTTTCAAAATATGTTATAACTCTATTCTTATTTTTTGCAAAGTCTTTGGATTTATCATATATTTCACATTTTATTAAGTTTTTCTTTATCTCATCATAATAATTCATATTTACTCCTTTCTACGGACTACACGTCACAATTTTAAATTTATTATTTTTAATTTTAAACATAATACTACCATCTTGATCCGTTCTATATATTTTTGAATTATCTAAATTATCTAGTACCTCTTTATTTGGATGACCATACCTATTATTCTTACCTACACTAATAACAGAATATTTTGGATTAATCTCATTTATAAATTCTTTGTTACTACTTGTTTTGCTTCCGTGATGCCCTACTTTTAAAACATCTATTTTAGACAAATTATATTTATCTAAAATATCTTTTTCCTTTTCTATTCCTGCATCTCCCATAAACATAAATTTATAACCATTAAGTTCTGTATAAATAACATTACTATTATCATTTTCATTATCATATTCTTTTGTTTGTAAGAAATATAATTTGTTCTTATCTATATTTAATTCTTTAATACACGAATAATACTTTATCTTCTTTTTATCTAAAACTTTAATTAATTCTTTTTCTAAATCGTTGTATTCTCCACAATTAAATATAACTTTCTCTACTTTAAAGTTATTAACTAAGTTAATAGCTTCTCCCATATGATCAAAGTCTCCATGTGGTGACCTGTGTTTATGCATACGGGTTTAAGTAAAGAAAAAGAACTATCTATTTAGATAATTCTTGAACATTTTTCTTTTTAAAAATACTAAATAAAAATGCAATCGATATTATTGCTAAACCAAAGATACCTAATACAACATATGAATTGCCTAGACTGATATTTTTAAATATCAGTGATGTTATAGTACATATAATCATTTCTGAAATTGAAGTTATAAAAGTAAATATTGCTAAAACTGTTTGTCTATAAGAATCACTACATTCATTTTGAATAGTAGTATTATAAATATTATTTGTAATAGAAAAGAAACATTGAAATAAAATTATGAAAATAATAGAAAAATAATTATTTAATAAACCAATCAATATTAAACTAATACTAAAAAATAATGAACATATAAAGAATACATTTATTTGTTTCTTATATATACTAGCAATCTTATTACCAACTATCGCAAATAAACACATAACTGCTGTATATATTCCTATTATAGTAGTTGATGCTCCCATATTAGATAAATACTCTGGATGACTCTCAGCTAATATATCAGCTATAGGAACAATTATTATTTCAGATAAAAGTATTACTTTTAATAATTTATTATTTCCTAACAGTTTAATAGATTCTTTAATTAAATACTTTGTACCATTCTTCTCTTTAGTCTTTTCATTTTTATCATCAAGTAATAATAAAACTATAAAATTAATTACTATAGGAATTAAACTAATATAATACATAGAAACTAAACTATAATTAGCAACTATACCACCAAGTATCATGGATATTAAATATCCCAAATAATAAAAGAAAGACCATTTATAATACATCTTTGAATATTCACTTTTATCTTTAATATAAGAATGAAGTAATGATATAACTATTCCTTGAGATAATAAATTAGAAATCGCTGACATCACAATTCCTATTCCCATTAAATATACATTATTTGAATAAATATAAAATAATGTTGCTATTAATAAAAATATATTACTACTAATAAGAATATATTTACGATTATATTTATCTTTTATTATTCCAAAAGGTATTAAAAATATAATAGTTATTACACTACCAATAGTAATATAATTTATATACTCTGAATTACTAATTCCTTTAGATAAATAATATAAAACATCACATGCTCTATATAATAAAAAACTATTTAAAAAAGAATATATAAATAATACTATAGTATTTCTTTTATTCATATTATCACCAATAAAATTATATCATACATTCTATTTTCATTTTATTATTTATTTAATTTTCGAATCATCACATACAAAAAAAGAACTATCAATTTGATAATTCCTATTAAACTAAACTATCCTCGTCAATTAAAGGAATAATATCAATAGCAGGTTCCTCATATGGATGAGTTTTTCTTAAAATAGATATTACTTTTTTTAATTTATCAATTTCACATATTACTTCTACTTTATCCTCTTCAACAATTTCTAATTTATTAGTCTCTCCAATATAAGGATTAGCCTTATCATTTGGAAGAAATGTACCAATTGTCTTAATAGTAGTTGTACAATAAGTATAATTTGAATCAGATAAAGTACCAGCTCCAGCGTTACACATTGCATCTAGTACTTCACTAGTATTATCTCTAGGAACAGTAACACATATCTTAACTCTATTAACATTAATATTCATAATTCATCTCCATTATTCATAAGAAGCAACTTGACAATTGCCTAATACAAGTCCTGCTTCAACTAATGATCCATTTGGAATATTTTTTGCAAAATAACAATTAAATGGAATACTTACACCCCCATGTGCAACTATTAATACATTTTTATCAGCATACTTAACACAAATATCATCTAAAAAATCATATATTCTATTAAAAAAATCTTGTATATTTTCTGCCCTATCATACATATTATTCTTATAATAATTCCAAAATCCATCAAAATCAAAATCTTTTGTTTCTAATCCTTCAAGTTCTCCAAAATCTCTTTCTATAATTCTATCATCATATTCTATCTTAATATTTCTATCTTGATTTATTATTTGAGCAGTTTCCTTTGCTCTCAACAATGGAGAACATATTATTAAATCGAAATTAATATCTGATAATAATTCTTTGGTTTGTTTAGCTTGTTCTCTTCCTTTTTCATTTAATGGTTCATCACATCTACCCATTACTTTCTTTTGAACATTCCAATCAGTTTGACCATGCCTTGTCAGATATATCATTTCAATCACCATAAATATTATATCACAAATTTATTTATACACATAACCTCTCATTTTCTATGGACTACAAGTTTCTATTTTCAATCTATCATTCTTTATCTTAAACATAATACTTCTTTATTTGGATGACCATACCTATTATTTTTACCAACTGGTACTATGTAGTTAATACATATATGATTTAGACAAATAAAAAAACTACTCATGTAGTTTTTATTAATTACTAATTAAAATATATTTTTTGCATTAACAACAAATTGTCGTACTTTTTCTTTATCTTTTTTGCCATGTTCATTTTTACATCCACTATTTACATCGACACCATATGGTCTAGCTGTTTCAATTGCAATTTTAACATTGTCTGGATTTAAACCGCCGGCTAAAAATGTTGGTTTGTCTAATTGTTTTATTAATTCTCCACTCTTATTCCAATCATGTGTAAGGCCAGTACCTCCAACTTGATTTGTTTTTAAATTAAAACTATCCAACAAATAATAATCCGCATATTTCATTTTTTTATAATCAGTGCAAATTGTTCCATCACTTGCTACATGAATTAATCTAACTAATTCTATATTTGGCAATTCATTTTTAATTTTTTTAACTTCTTCTTCAGCAATATCTGAATGTAATTGAATTATATTATTTCCGATATAATTTGTTAATTCAATAATTTCTTCCGCACTTGTTAAATGTGTAACTAACGAAACATCGCATCTACCATTAACATAGTCGCATATTTCTTTAGCTTTTTCTTTATCAACAAAATCATTACTAGCATGTTCTTGCCCAACTAAAATTCCTATTACATCCGCTTTTGCATCTAGACACATTTGAGCTTCTTCTACGCTTGTATTAGCACATATTTTTACCTTCATTAGTATCACATCCTATAATTATTATATCATATCAATTAATATTTATGGACAACAAGTCTCAATATTTAATTTATTATCTTTAATTTTAAACATAATACTTCCATCTTGATCTGTTCTATATATTTTTGAATTATCTAAATTATCTAATACTTCTTTATTTGGATGACCATACCTATTATTTTTGCCAACACTAATAATCGAGTATTTAGGATTTATTTCATTTATAAAATCTTTTCCACTACTTGTCTTACTCCCATGATGTCCTACTTTTAATACATCTATATTTGATATATTATACTTATCTAATATATCTTTTTCTTTATCTACTCCAGCATCTCCCATAAGCATAAATTTATAACCATTTAATTCTGTATAAATTACATTACTATTATCATTTTCATTATCATATTCTTTTGTCTGTAAGAAATATAATTTATTCTTATCTATATTTAGTTCTTTAACACAAGAATAATATTTAATTTTTTTCTTATCCAATACATTAATTAATTCTTGTTCTAAATCATTATATGTTCCACAATTAAATATCACTTTCTCTACTTTAAAATTATTTACTAAATTAATCGCTTCTCCCATATGATCGTAATCCCCATGGGTAATTATCAGAATATCTATTTTTCTAATCCCTTTGGTTTTTAAAGCTGGACTTAATGTGTTATAGAATATTTCTTTTTTTCTATTTCCACCAGTATCTATTAATATATTCTTATTATTAATATGAAGGATTGTAGAATCACCTTGTCCTACATCTATATAATAAGCATAATTTGATCTACTTATATATGGAATAAAAAAATGAATAATTAACATAATAACTAATAAAAATATATAACATCTCTTTTTAGTTAACACAAAAAGAATTACAATTATAAAATACGCTATATAAATAAATGTTGGTAATTTAATAAATATTAGTTTTCCAATATTTATATTTGATATGTATATAGATATTTTTTCCATTAACTTTGTAAAAAAAATAAAGAAAGGTTCAGTGGGTTTTACAATAAAGTTGATAATTCCCAGTGGAAAGATTATTAAGCTTACTAGTGGTACAAAAAACAGATTATATATTATACTCATAATATTTATTTGATAAAAATTGTATATAGTAATTGGAATTGAAACAAAAAAAGATAATAGTGACACTTTAAATAATGATATAAAATAATTTGATGATTTTAGTTTACTATTTAAAGCTATAAGTGAAAAACTTATTAAATAAGAATATTGAAATCCAACATCATAAATGTATTTTGGATTTATTAATAATGAAAAAGATATTATTAATAGAAAGATATTTCTTGGCTTAACATAAAAATAGTATATTCTATTTATTCCAAATAAGATAAAGAATAAAACACCTCTTAATACTGATGGTGATAATCCAATTAGTAGTAGATAAAATATTAATACTATTGATGTTAATTTGAAAGCATTTTCTTCAAACATAAATCTTCTTAATATTTTTGTAATTATAGTTGATAACAATGTAATATGCATTCCACTAATTGCGAATAAATGACTTATTCCATTTTCTTGGTAACTTCTAATACTTACTCTATTTATAAGTGATTTATCGCCAACTATGAAAGTATTTAGATATGGATTATTGCCAAGGTGGTTTATTATTATTTGTTTTAAATAATAATAAATATTACTGTTGTTTTTAACTTTCTTTATTTTTTTAGTATTTACAATATAATATATGTTATTTCTTTCTAAATACTTTTTATAATCAAATGAGTAATCATCTCTACTATTATCCGGTTTAATAAATGTTCCTATTACTTCTACTTTATCTCCTAAGTTTAACTTTACCTTATTTTTTGTGTAATCATTTACTATTAGTTTTTCTTTTCCATTTAAATATATTTTTCTATTATCATTATCTTTTACAATCTTATAAATGGTTCCTGTTACTTTATGAGTATTATTTGTATATATAGATTCTTTCTTTATATTTAATCTAACGAATGAAATCAATAATACTATTATAAATATTATTATATATAATTTATCATGTAGTAATATTTTCCTTAATTGAAGCAAAAACATTTTCTCCTATTCCTGTTACTTTTTTGATATCTTCTATTGAATTAAATTTGCCATTTGTATCACGATATTTTATGATGTCATTTGCTTTTGATTCACCAATTCCTTGAAGTGTCATTAATTCTTCTTTTGTGGCTGTATTAATATTTATCTTGCCTGTTATTATGCTTTCTGTTTTTATACAAGCATCATTATTAAGTGAGTATTCTTCACTCTTTGTACATTTATCTTGGACCTGTTTTTCTATTTCTTTTGTTTTTTCAAAATCTCGAACTTGATCTTTACTATATATTATTATGACCATTTCATCTTTTATTTTTTTACTTAGATTTATTACTGATGTATCTGCATCCTCTGTTAAGCCACCTGCTAGGTTAATAACATCTATCACTCTTGATTCATTTGTTAATTCATAAATACCCGGATTATTTATTTGCCCCTTAATATCAACTTTAATTTTTTCCTTTGATTCTTCTTTTTTATTTATACTATTTTTTTCTATTACTTTATCTTCTTTTATAATATCTTTTTTATCTGATTTATTCTTTGTTAAAAAGTATATTGAAGATGATATTATTCCAATTAGTACTATTGCAATTACTATACCAATCATTATTTGTTTTCTATATCTATATTTAAATGTAATAATCTCACCTCCATTTTTATTATTCAAAAAAAAAGAAAAGTATAGCACTTTTCTTTCTATTTTCTTTTTATTTGTTTCTTTTTAATTACAGGTGGTTCTTCAATAATATTTTCTTTATCAGATAATCCTGCAGGTACTGCATCCATCAATTTATTTTCTACTTGAAATAAGTCATCTGCATATATCCTTGCTCCTGCACATTGCGGATTCCCTCCACCTTTTAACTCACTCATTATCTTGTTTACATTAACCTTCTTATTACTTCTTGCTGATATATAAATACTAGTATCGTCTAAAAACCCTATAGCAAAAGCAGCATCTATTCCATAAAACTTCATCATTCTATCTGCTGTCTTTGCCAAATCAACTACTGAATAAATTGTTGCTGGACTATTTCTATTAAGTGTAAATGATACATTTATTGTTTCAAGTAATGAACTTGAGTATTGTTTTAAAGTTGTACCATTTATTATTAAATTACTTATTCTACAAAAACTATCAAAATCCTCTAAAAACAGTTCATTTACTTTATCGATATCAGCGCCATGTCGAATAAGTTTTTCTGCAGTATCATGAGTCTTTTCCGTTACATTTTGTTTAAATCTTTTTGTATCAAGATTTATTCCAGCTAAAAGGTAATTTGCAACAGTTGATCCATATGGAATCTTGTTCATATTTAAAATTGCAGAAACTATCTCACTTGCACTAGAAACATCTTGTCTTATAAACTTATTTTCTGTTTTTACTGTTTTATCATTTTCTCCATGATGGTCTATTGTTATTATTTCTTTATACTTATATACATCACTACCAAGTGAAATCATATCTTCTTTATTAACGTCTGTTAAAATTAATAATGAATCGGAATTTACCATTTCCAAGGCTTTTTCTTTTTTTATAATATTTATACTATCTTTGCATTCATCAATTACTTTTTTTACACTTGAATCTACTTTAGATAAATCATCATCAACAATAATATATGCTGGTTTTTTATAGTATTTTGCAAGAGTACATAGTCCAATTGCTGAACCAATTGCGTCTAAGTCAGGTCCATTATGCCCAATTATAAATACTTGTGAACATTTTTTCATTTCATTTTCAAGCTTATTTCTGAGCTCTTTTAACGTATTCATACACTAACTCCTCTACCCCTCTAAAGATAGGCAACATTATACCATATTTTTAGATTTTTTTCAAGTTTTTTGGGTTATATACTATAAGATAATTATTTTGCTAATTTATTATTTCCTATTTTTTATAGATTTTATTTCAAATCATAAATATCAACTATTATCATATAAAAACATAGTTTTTTTCTTCATTTAAGAATTATTGTATATTTTTTGCAAAAAAAAAGCAAGATATTAATTACATCCTGCTCCTTCTGTATTTATATAACACCTTGCATTTGTTGTATTATCATAACAACTAATATAATTATCACTTGAAATATTACAGCTTAATCCATTATATGAACATGAACTCATATTTATTAATTCACAATCTTCATCTTCCCAAGGATCACAATCAGGAGGATCCATAGCTCCAAAACTACAATATCCTTCATCATTTTCTCCTCTTACTGCGCGAATCATTACTGAATCACTTGTATTGTAGTCATTAGTCATACAGGTTACTGTTCCTTTTTTAATTATACATAATTCAATATTATTACCTCTTTTAGAAAGGAATACATTTTTATTTAAATCATAATAATTAGTATATGTTTGGATTCCAGGTGTATTTGGATTTCCATATAAATATAAAGTTTCCTCATTCTCGATTGGATTTGCTTTAATCTTTAATTTGATACTAGATGATACTGATTCACTAATTGGAAGCTTTTTAAGTGAAACGGTGATTGTTACATTAGTATTTTCTCCCGCAAGTAAATTTGTTTTTTGAATATCTTTAGAAACATTAAAATACTCTGTATTACTATTTGTTATTTCCAAAGATAATAATGTTGCTATACCATTTGATTCATTTATTACATTAAAGGTTACTGTTGCTTCATCATCCATTGTTACTAGATTAGATTGCAACTTTATCATCATCTTCATCTATATTGGCATTAATATTATCAGATGAAACAGTTGGTGTAACATTTCTATTAAAATGAGCATTGTAGTTATCACTATCTACAGAAGCTGTGTAATTACCATTTATGTTAAAATTTATATTCTGTATAGTTGCATATCCAATTCCTAAAACACCAATAAAGATTAATAACAAAATAAACATTTTCAACTGTTTATTTTTCTTATTATCCCCTCTTTTCATTATATAATTTTGTATCTATATTAACTCTTTGAACCACAGTTAATGCAGCAATTAAACATATTGTATAACTACCTCCATAACTCATAAACGGTAAAGGTACTCCTGTCATTGGCATAAGTCCCATAATACCTAATAGATTTACGGTTATGTGTAAAAAGATATATGCTGCTATTCCATAACAGAGGATTGCTCCCCTATTAGTCGGCGATTGCCTTCCAATTAATAATATTCTAAATAAAACTATCAAATATAATAAAAGTATTATTACTCCTGTTACTACACCTAATTCTTCTACAATTATTGCAAATATAAAGTCTGTGTATGGTTCTGGTAGATATAAGTACTTTTGAGTAGAATTTCCAAGTCCTACTCCCATTAGACCACCATTATTAATAGCTATATAACAATTACAAACCTGATTACCATTACTTAATATTTTTGCACATGGATTTGATATATCAAATCTTTCTTTTTGTCTATCTTCTAAGATATTTTTACCCATACTCATTATAGCAAAACCTCCAAGAAGAACCAGGGCTATTGCTACAAACGATATTTTATACTTTATTTCTTTTGCAATAGGTACTGAGAAAAATATAATAGCAACTATTGCTGAATATATAATTGTTGTTCCTAAATCCGGTTGAACAAAGATTAATCCCGCAATAGCAATACATATTCCTATTGGATATAAAGTTGCTATCCACCCATCCAAACTTTTTTTATGTATCTCATAATAATCTGCTAAAAATATAATTGTTATTACTTTTACAAACTCTGATGGTTGAATACTAACAAAACCTAGGTCAAACCAGCTTATTGCTTGGTTTTTTGCACTTCCATATATTAATAATGCAACTAAGGCAGCAATATTAAATAAGAGAAATGGCCTTGCTACTTTACCATAAACATATGTATTAAATGGAATCATAAAAACAAATAATATTATTCCAGCAACCAAAAAAACTGATTGCCTGAAAAAATAATTATAAGGACTTACTGCTTGTGACATATATGCTGTAACATTTGAAGCTGAAAAAACCATTACTAATCCAATTACAAACAAAAGAATAGTAACAATCAATAAAGGCTTATCTAAATACTTTAATTTCTTTATCATTTGCATTCTCCCTTCTACTATAAATATAACATAAAATTAATTATTAATAAATTTTCTAGGCTAAATTTACTAGCAAAAAATGTAAATTAACATAATTTATATTAGAAAAGGAGGATATTATGTTTTATAATGGTGGGACTTGTTGCCCTAATCAAACTTCTTATTATTATCCTGTAGGTAACTATCAAAATAGAAATAATTATGCAATTGTTTTAGTATTATTTATTCTCTTAGTTATTATTATTGGTAATAGATTTTCTAATTAGTAATTGAACCTTATAAAAGGTTCTTTTTTTGACTTTTTTTCATTTTTGAGTATAATATACGCAGGTGATTTTATGGAGGGGTTCTATAGATTAGCAAAAATGGTTGTTAATAAAATGTTTCCAGAAGATAATGATATTAAACCATTTTTTATTTGTGCGATATATGGATTATTATGTAAATTTAAAAACTATCCAGATATAGTATGTGATTTATTTTTAAATACTGATTTTTATTTAGAAAATGATACGATAAGTAATATTTTAGAAAAATATGAAATTGAAATTGAATTTGAAGATGAGGATGATGAACATACTAGAACATTTGCTGTTTCTTGCCAGGGACATTTATTTGTCTATGATGAAGTATGGGATAGTATTAATTATGCTAAGAGAGATCCTTTTGTCATTTGTAGTTTAAAAGATGTTACTATTGTTAAAATACTAAATTCATTTTGTCATGAGATGGCACATTTAATTAAAGGTAAATTACTCAATTATGGTATTTATCAAAATGAAAATATAACCGATTATTATATGAGAACAGGACTTGCTCATTATCTTTATAGATATAATTCAAAAAAAGATACTCTAACAGAAAACCAACATTTTTCTTACTTTGATGAAGCAGTTAATACAATTCAAACTACTGAAATTATGAAAGAAATACTAAACTTGGAAAATATAACTGATGATGAAGATGTGTTAGATTTTTTAAGCACTTTAAATAGAGATGAAATGATGGAAGATCATGGTTACGAAGGAAGTGTTGAAGTAGTTAGAGATCTTTGGGAAATTGATGAAATAAGAAAAATTCTTGAAGAAAATATTGTAGATGGAAGAATAGAAAATACAATTTATAGAATTAACAAAATTTTAGAAGACGACGATGGTTTTAGAAGAATTTGTGGAATAATTGATAATATTGAACTAAACTATGGTGATGAAACAAAAGATTATTATTTAAATAATCAACGTGATAAATTTAATAGTATTGTTAATAAAATTAAGAAATATCAAAAAACTAAAGAAAAAAAATAAATACTTTAGGATTTTAACTTTAAATTTCTTAAATTATTTGTTAAAATATATGGAGTTGAGGTGGTATTAGTGTTAAAGACAAAAGATATTTTAGACGAAAAAGAAAAAATACTTAGAACTGTAAGTAAAGAAGTTACTTTTCCATTAACAAAAAAGGATAAAGAGACAATAGATACAATGATTAAATATTTACATGATAGTCAAATAGATGAATTAAGTGAAAAATATGATTTAAGACCTGGAATGGGAATGTCTGCAATACAACTTGGAATACCAAAAAGATACTTTGTTGTTGTACACGAAGTTGATGAAGGTGAATTTGATACATATATTTTGATTAATCCTAGAATCATCTCAAATTCAATGGAAAAAATATATGTTGAAGAAGGTGAAGGTTGTCTTTCTGTTAATAGACCTGTTGAAGGAATTGTTCCAAGATATGCAAGAGTTACAATGGAAGCATATGATATGGAAGGAAGAAAGATTAACGTACGTGCTAGAGAAGATCTTGCAATTTGTTTCCAACATGAATTAGATCATTTAAATGGAATTCTATTTATTGATCATATTGATAAGAAAAATCCATATAAAGGAAAAGACGAATATAGAAGTATATAAAAAAATAATACCTTGATTGGTATTATTTTTCTTCTGCTTTTACAAATGTATAATTATTATTTTCTAGTTTAAATTCATAATTTATCTTACTTTGTTTACCAGTTGCATCACTGTAGTCTGTTTCTATACATAATTTATTATCTTGTTTATATGCTTTAGTAATATTTTGAGTTTTTTCAGCACATGATCCTCCACATTCTCCACTATACTGAACATATTTTTGTTTAGCTGATGAGTAATACATTAGGGCACATTTTGGTTCTATCGTTGTTACTAATCCAAAACTTTCATGTTTAATTGTATAATTGCTTCCAAATAACTTTTTGTAAATTTTTTCTAATTTATCTTGGCCTATAGCTTTTGTACTGTTATTTTTTGCTTTTTCCTTGAATGCTTCAGTTATTCCACCTTTAATATATTTATCACTCATTTGATTATTCATGCTTTCTCCACAGTGTTGATAATACACCTTCAGAATCAAAACAATTGCTAGAATAAACATTTTTATATTCTGCGTTATCATATGCTAGTCTTAATCTTACTCTATTATCATTATTTAATCCATCTACTGACATGTAACATGGTGTCATTTCAAATGCAGAAAATAATTCTTGTACTGTTGAATCATTTATATCTAATTCTTCTTTATTTTTACTTTTCTCTATTTTTGACGATGTTGTTTCTTTATTATTTGTATTTACAAATAACTTATCATATGCTATAAAAGCACCTAATCCTAGTGTAGTCATTACTAATATTATGATTATTATTATATAAATTGTTTTTTTTCATATTACTTCTCCTTTTTTATTTATATTTTATCTTTTTTCTCTTTTTATTAGTTTAGCATGAAGCACTACTCTTTCACTATCACTATAACATGTAGATAGTGTTAATATTTTGTCATTAGCATTCACTGGAGTATTAAAGTCATATGCTGATCTATTTTTTAAATTATTTAAAAATTCTGTTTTATTATCAGGGGTTGGAAAATATATAGTTAAGTAATCTGTTGTTGTATTTATTTTATATACACTAAATACTTGCCACATTGTATTTTCATATTCTGTAGAAAGCCTAACAACATAATTTTCACTATTGTTTAACCATCCACTAGTTAAGATTTTTTTTAAAGAACCAAACATTGTCTTATCATATCTACCATGTCCATATAATATAGTATTATCATCATATTCTGTTGGATTATTTCTATAATCCATAAATATCCAACCAGCGTTGTTTTTTGATTTATTATATGAGTGATTGAGGTAAAACTCATTGTCACTAGTTTGAACAAATGGATAATTTATATTTGTATTCTTAACTTGAATCCAACCTACTGTTTGATTATTTGTTTTCTTTAATTCACTGAAATCAACATCTAATAAGTTCATTTTTATATAATCCCAATATGGATTACTAGGATCTATTTCTTCAGTTTGAATTATTTCTGTATTTTCTGTATCTTTTTTTTCTTTTACTTTAGTATTATCTTTAATATCATTAATTGTATCTTTTGTATTATGATTATCCAAAAACCATTTTACAATTTCAAATGATGAATATAGTAACAAACTGATACTTATAAATAATAAGATAATATAAACTTTCTTTTTAAGTTTTATTTTTTTTTTGAT
The DNA here is from genome assembly GCA_902768065.1 of uncultured Erysipelotrichaceae bacterium. Next base: position 1,694 of record CACXJP010000004.1, on the reverse strand, counting down.
TTTTTTGTTTTCTTTTACTTGTTTATCTATTTGATTTTCTTGTTTTTTTTCAAATGGTTCTTCTATTTTTTCATTTTGAGCCTCTTTTTTATTAATTTTTGTATTATCTGGTGGAGATTCTGAAGGTTCAAATGTTAAAATTTCTATTTTTTCCTCTTTAGTCTTTTTGTTCATACATACTCCTATTCTAATGCTATTATACATCATTTTTTTAATATTTCATATGAAATATTAATTTATTGTTAGTTGACAAATTACATAGATTTGTATTATTATAATATATGATATATAATAAGGATGTGTTGTTATGAAGAAGATTTCTTTAATTTTTGGGGTTTTATGTTGTTTATTTATATTACCAGTAATGGTTGATGCGAGCGATTATAATGTTAAGGATGAAAATGATAGACAGACTATTCAAAATATAGTTCCGGGTACTACTTTTGATTCTTCAAATAATTATAAACCTTCTATTGGTGTAAGGACTTCTATTAAGAAGGGTGAAACAATTTATTTTAAAAATTCTAATGATTGGACTGATGTAAAAATATACTTATATGAAAAATCTACTGGTGATGTTCCTACTGGAGGATTTTGGCCTGGTATTGAAATGACTAATACTAATGAACAAATTGATGGTCATGATATTTATTCATATCAATATGATGAAGATTTTGTAAAATTTAATTATATTATATTTTCTGGTAATGATTCTCATAGTAACAGAAAACAAACTGTTAATTTAGCTTATTTAGAAGGTGGTTCTTATTTTGATTGTGGTACTTCTGTTGATGGTGATGGAAAATATAGTGGTAATTGGTATGTTTATGATATGAGTTTACTTCAATATTATGTTGATGCTTTAAGTGGTATTGATGATTCTAAAGATTTAATTGATTCTACTAGTTATAATACTTTAAAAGATTTAACGAATGATGGTAATGCTATGTTAGCTTTAAATAATGTTATGGTTACTTTTTATGATTATGATCAAACTCTTCATATTAGTAATTATAAAGAAATGATATATCAATTTGTTACTGCTCTTAATAATGTAGTTGTAAATACTTCTAGTTTGGGAGATGCTATTACAGAAGCTTTAGATTTTGATACTTCTAAGTTATCAAATGATAAGAAAAGTGAATTAGAAGAATTAATTCAAGAAGCTACTGATTTTAAAGAATTACTTGATGCCGGTAGTCCATTCTATTTAGATACTAATAGTAGCGAAGATGATTTTACACAACAAGCTAATGAATTTTCTGAAAATATTGATAATATGAATTTATTAATAAGTAAATTAAAAGCATTTATTAATAATAATTCTTCTGATAGTAAAAAAAGTACTGAAGTTGTAAGTAATCCTACTACTGGTGATAATATAATGAAAATGGTTATTGTACTAGTTATTTCTATAATTGGAATTGTTGGTGGATTATTAATGGTTCGTAAAAAAAGTAATTAAATACTTCATTTGAAGTATTTTTTTTCTAAAAAAAAAAGAAGTAACCACTTCTTTATAATATTTCATTTGCATCTTGTAATTTAACACTTACTAATTTTGATACACCTGACTCTTGCATTGTTATTCCATATAATGTATTAGCATATTCCATTGTCTTCTTTTTATGAGTGATTATTAAGAATTGTGTTTTATTCTTATAGTGATCTAAATATTTACCAAACTGACAAAC
>CACXJP010000003.1 GCA_902768065.1 uncultured Erysipelotrichaceae bacterium | reverse complement strand
GGTGCTGAGATTGCAGATATTCTTATGAAACATCAATTTAAGAAGATTATTGATGATGCTGCTGAAGCAGAAGAAAACGGAGAAAGTTCTGTCACATCTGAAAAACCGATTTCAGAGCCTCAACCACAGCCAACGAATGATAATTCAGCTGCACCACAAGAAACTGCTACGGGAGAAGGAAACACGTTAAATCCTGCTCAAAGTGGTCAAAGTCAGCAAGGTCAAGAACAAAATCAAAATAATACAAATAATAGTAAACTTATTCCTAAAGATACTACTGGATTTGGATATACAAATATTGAACAAGGTTTTATTAAAAATAAACATGGTATTTGGGTTCCTGTTGTTGCTACTAATCATAGTGGATATAAATTAGAAAATGGAGAAGTAATTTACAGTGGACCTGGTCCTATAGCTAAAGCTTTGCTTGATAGAGGAAATGTTATTATTCAAGATGGAACTGGAGATTATTTAGAAATTTCTGCAGATAATGTTGTCGGTCTTGTTAAATTTGATGAGACAACTAAATCTACTGTAGATATTACAAATGATATTCAACAACAAGTAGAAGCTATACCTGCAACAATTTCTTCTACGGGGGGGCAAGAGTCCAACTTACCTACTCCAGATGTTGCTACTAAAGCAATTTCTGTTGAAGATGTTGATGCTGAAATTCAAAAATCTACTGTTGCTTTCTTTAAAGAACATATCATTAGCAATACTCCTATTACTCAGGAAGATTATAATAAATATGTTAGCTCTATCATTAATCAATGTGAGGACGAGAGTTATGCTAAAACTGTAGCTGATGATTTCTTCAAAGATTATTATGAAAATTCTAGTAGTCTTAGTGAATCTAGTAATGCTTTTACTGACGCTTATAAGAAAGCTATTGATAATCTTCTTAAAGCTTACGTTAAAGCTGCTGGAATTAGTAAAGTTAAAGGAACATATCATATTAGTCTTGAACATCTTCTTAAATATTGTAATAGTCTTTCAGGTAAAGATACTAACTCTCCTGCTAAACTTATATTTGACCAACTTCGTGATTATCTTGTAAAAGAGAATCCTAAAGGTTATGAAGTTTACGATTTAAATGATGCTACTGATGGAGATTTTTTAACTAAAGTTGGCGAATCTGTTGCTGCTAGAGTTGAGAAAGCTAAGAAAGATGGTATGCAAAGAGTTGGTATAAGGTCTTATATTGATTATCTTGAAAGTAAAGGAGTAGATGAAGAAGAGATTGACAAAGTTATAGAAGAAATTGATAAGGTTGTTGTAGGTGATGCACTTACTTATGATATTACAACTAATAAGATTATAACTATTAAGCATAGTGGTGTTGGAATCGGTTCATTACTTATTCCTGAAGTTGCTGGTAATAAATATTCTTCTTTAAAAATTTCATCTGATGCTTTTGTTGGTGAAACTGGAGGATGGCGATGGGATTTAATTCCTAAAGGTAAAACCATATACAGTGTATTTGGACAAAATATTATTAGTATATTAGACGCTAAAACAGATGATGATAAACAAATTCTTAGTGTTCTTAGGGATTTAAATACCCCAAATCTTACAATTAATGATAAAATTGAAATTGTAGACAAACTTAAAAATAATAAAACTTGGTTAAAATTAAGAGAAAATTTTAGTACTAAAAACTCTTCTGATTTGCGTTGTGCTCAAAGCATTTCTAATATATTTACTTATGGTGAATTAGCTAATTATATTAGTGGACCTGATGCATCTATTACAGCTATAGATAGTTTTAATCAATGGCTTTCTTATCTTAATAGTAGTTATGAACAAGCTAGATATCTTGTAGATAATCCTAATACTGAAATTGAAGTTGCTTCTAAATTTAAGGGTGACCAAAATAGAGTTGATGCTAAAGATGCTAGACCTATTAATTCTAAAAATACTATTGCTGATAAATATAAAGGTAGAATTAGAATTGCTGTAGCTAGCAATAGTGAATATCATACTCTTGAAGCAAGTTCTAGTGATGAAATTCCAGCTAAGAATAATTATGATGGTGTTAAACCTAATAGCACTTTTGTTATTATTCCTGATGCAAATGGTAATCATACTTATGTTCATGCTTTTCCTGCAAAGATGACTGATAGTTTTGTTTCTCCTGTAATGAAGAGCATTAAAAATGAAATTCATTATACAATATTGGAGAGTATTAGAAATCTTTATAATGTTATGAAGAGTAATTCTAATAATCAACAAGACTATATTAATGCTATTAAGCAAGCTAGAGAAACTCTTATTAAACTTTTGGATAATAATATTGACCCACGTTATGGTGGTCAAATGAATAATCCTCTTCTTTTAGGTCTTAGAATTAATAGAAAAAATAATTTTGAAATTAATATTTTTAAACCTAGTGGAGAGTCTTTGTCTATAAGAGTTGACAATACTGCTCATACTCACTTCTTCTATAATGGAAGAGAATATTCTCTAAGCACTATGACTCCAGAATATGTTACTGACTTTATTATGGGAATGATTGATAGAAATACTCATATTAATATTGGTCACGAATATATTAAATCTGATAATAATACTAGTTTGAATATACCTGGTATTGCTACTAGAACTAAAGACGGTAAATTTCAAATTCAAATTGGTAAATATCCTCCTCATGTATTTGATAGTTTTAATGATTTTATTATTAATAACAATCTTGTTAAAGTAACTACTTATGTTGGTTCTAATGGTGATAATTTTAAGTTAGTTGGCGATAGAAATCAGCTTACTAATGGAACAGTTCATTATAAGTTTAGTGGACAAGAGAGTAATACGACCCGCCCCGTAGAAGAAATTGAAACTAAACCTGTTAAACCTGCTACCAAAGGAGATAAAGTTATTGAATTTATTAATAATAATGATAATTTTACAGGTCAGCAAATAGCTGAAATGTTACTTGGTGAAAATAGTAATGTTTATAAAGAACTTGTTGGTGCTAAAGAACTTATTGGTGTTAGACTTTTACCTGAACAAATCAGTTTTGATAAAACTGTAGGCGATAATGCTATAGTTGCTCGTAAGACTGGTAAAGTTAAACTTGGTTTAGGTTTTGTTGAGATTCTTAATAACGGAGATTACAGACAAGCTGTTCGTAAACTTGTTCATGAGAGATTACATAATCTTATTGAAACTAGTGGTGAAACAGAAGGTATAAGGAAGCAAATTAGAGAAATTTATGATGCTTTCGTTAAAAGTAATCCTGGAGAAGAGCTTAGTCAGTATATTAATTGGAATGAAAATAGTAGATATTGGAATACTGATAATAAAACTCTTACTGATGAAGGAATAGAAGAATTCTTTGTTGAGAGCATTACTAGTGGTGAACTTGCTCGCTATCTTAATTCTGTTCAGTCTACTACTGAAGCTAAGTACAGTGAAGTTAAAGATGATAATAAAACTCTTTGGCAAAAGATTGTTGATATTTTAGTTAAACTTCTCGGTAGAGGTAATACTAAGCTTAATATTAAAGATAATACACTTTTTGCACAAGAGATGCTTGTATTATCTGGTGATTTGAGTAATATAGCAAATGAGAGTTCTAACGGAGAAAACAAAGATAATACTCAGAAACCAAATGGAGAACAAAGTGGTAAAAAAAGTAAACGTGTTAGATATGATACTAGTTCTTCTATGTTAGGAGAAAAAGGTGTAAGTAATCTTGACCGTTATACAAATGTTACTACTCGTATGGATAATTTAGCTATAGCTAAAACTATGGAACAAGAAGGTAAAACTCCTAATGCTATTAAATTTGCTACTGGTTGGGAAAAAGGTGCTGACGGTAAATGGAGATATGAAATTCTTGATTTGTTTTTAGATAGTAATGTTAAAAAGATTATAAATAGTGTTCCTTGGAATGAAACACGTTCTTATAAACTTAAAGATTTGATATATAAAGGTAGTAATAAAACATTAGCTGATACAGCAAAAGCTTATTTATCTATATATCCTACTCTTGGTGATATAACTGTCGTATTCGATAACGCTTCTCCTGGTGGAAAATTAGGTTCTTTTAACGAATCCAATAATACATTAACTATTAATGTTATGTATGATAATAGTTGGATTAAAAATATTCTTGCTCATGAACTACAACATTATATACAAAAAATTGAAGGTTTTTCTAAAGGTTCTTCTCCAAGAACATTTATGAATAAAAGATTAAAGAAAGAATATGATGATATAAAAGTTAAACGTGAAGTATTAGAAAAAGAAATAAATGATTTACAGAAAGAACTTAATACTGTTTCAGCTCCTAAAAAGAAAGAAATAGCAAATCTTTTTCCTGAACGTAAATATAAGAGTTATGACTATATTCAAGTAGAAAGTGAAATTATTGACGCTTTAATGAATAATAACGAAAGTCAAGCTAGATTGGAAGCTAAAAGAGGAGAACATTACGGTGTTACAATAGATGAAAAAGTTCTTGATGATATTATATCTAAAGCTTCTAGCATTAATGAGAAATATAAAGATAAAATTGATAATCTTGAAGATTCTATTAAAACTAAGAAACGTGAACTTGAGAAAATCAATGATAGTATTTCTGATTATTATGATGCTACTCCTTCTGATGAAGACAAAATTAAATATAAAAGAACTGCTGGTGAAGTAGAAGCTAGAATTGCTGAACTAAGACGTAATCTTACTATGGAAGAAAGAAGAAAATCTCTTTTTACTGATGATATGTATAAAAATGTTGCAAAAGAAGATTTAATATTTATCGAAAATGAGTTTGAAGAGATTAATAGTTCTAGTTTAAGAGAACATAAGGTTTCTAAATCTAGTATTCGTTCTCTTATTGAAAAGCTTCCTATTGACAGTCAAGCTAATATGATTAAACTTATTAATGATGGTACAATTAATATGAGTTGTAAATAAATTAAATAAAGTTAAATATTTTAATATTTAATAATAATTTTATATATTTGCAGTAATAATTTATAATTTTAAATAAACGATTATGGATTGTAGTATTGAATATAGAAATCCAAAAGCTGAGGCTTTTAAAGCTATTAAAGCAGAAGTTGGTACTAATGAAACTTTGTTTACAGAGTATTTTACTGAAGTAGTTGGAGGTATGGATGGTGACCAGAATTATCTTCCTACTAAAGAATTTAAAGAATGGTTTGAATCTAAAGGGTATAAAATCCCTTTAGATTTTAATACTAATAAAGGTCGTATGAAAGAGATTATCAAAACTTATTATCGTCATAATCATCCTGATGGTAGTAAGACTGTTATGGATAATTCTCAAAATGAAATAGTTGCTGCTTTTGGATACGATAGCGTAGTTAGTCGTAATGAGGGTAAAGCAATGAGTGTTGGTCTTTTAAACAATATTTACAGAACTCGTAAATATATTATGAAAGACGAACCTACTACTGGTAGAAAAGATTTTTATAGAAATGAACTTAAAAGTTATCTCGAAGAAGTTATAGCTAAGAGAGCTGCTAATGGAAATGAAGATAGAATTGATGAAATTCTTGATGGTATCGATGAGGGTACAGTAAATATTTATGAACTTTTAGATGACAGTAATGTTCAAAATGCTAATTTACTTGCTCTTTATCAAGAACTTACTAGTGATAATATTGATGAAAATGGTAAACCTCATGGAGAAAACTTTGCCGAAGAATTGTTTACTCGTTCAGATATTAATTTTAGAGATAGAGAAACTTTTGGAGAAAATAATGAAATAACAGATGAAGGAGAAAAAGCTTCTGATGATGATGAAGCCGATCAAGAAACATCTGGTCTTATAGAACAAGACTTTGATACTACTATCGCTACTTATGACCATAGTGGACAAGTAGTTAATGTAATGCTTCATCTTGGTGATAAGATTAAGTCTTATTTCAATTCTCTTAAAAGAATGGATAAAGATGGCAATCTTGATACTGATAATGCTTTTGGTATTCCTTATTATATGAATGCTAATGAATGTGCTACTATGATGTATCATAACGCCGATTTTACAAATAAGGCTGAAATGATTAATAGTGTTAGACGTATTGCTGATCAATATCCAAGTTTCTCTGCTTTTAGGCAGTTTGCTGATGATATGGAAAAAAATCCTCATTTTGCTTATTCTGTTTATTCAACGTTTGGTAAAATAATTATTAGTAAACTTGAAGTAACTTTAACTAATGGAATTTTAGAAGCTAAAATAAGTAATACAAAGGCTAATAAAAAAGATGCTTTAACATATGAATTTCAAAATATAGTTAAAAGTTCTGTTACTATTAACGACCATTCTGTTATGAGTAATAGAGCAGCTGAGATTGAAAAAGATTTAGAATCTACTGGTTTAGATAAAGTTAAATTTGCTGGCGTTAAAGCTAACTTAGTTAAACTTATTCGTGCTTATTATCCTACTGTTCAAGAATCTGCTATAAATAGTTTTATTTCAAATACTGTAAACTCTAAAGGTAAGATTGTTGAAAAAGCAAACGTAAGACTTCTTCTTGATTCTATTAAAAAGACTATTGAAGAAGCTAAAAATTCTATTCCTCTTACTGAAAAGAAAAATAGAGATTATGAAGTTGCTATAGCTAAGAATAGAGTTGAGCGTAGAAAAGCTAGATTTGCACATAGACAACCAAATCTTATTAATACGAATGCTATTCTTGCTAAAGACGCTGTTACAGATGCTCTTAAAAATGAAGCCAAAAACTTGGCAGAAAAACTTCTTCCTTATAGTGATGTTAAGATTGAACTTAATTCTACTAATGCGTTAGGTAATCAAAGTAGTGATGTAGTTAACAATAGTATGGTTAGCTATATTCAAAACTTGATGAATAATTCTAATAACATTAGAGATGAAAAAGGTAATTTCTTAGCTACTTCTCCTATTGTTCAATTTGGTAAGGATAAGTTTGGTCTTAACAATGAAAGAACTCAATATAAATTTAGTAATATTCTTGTAGAACAAACAGATAAAGACGGTAACGTTATTAATTGGGGTATGTTTAAACTAGATAATGGTAAATATGTTCCAACTGAATATGCTACTGAAATTCTTAATGCTTTCTTGTTTAACGGTGCAACTAATTTTGATAATAACGATAGTAGGGTGTATAGTCAAATGGATGAAATAGACTATACTATTACTGCTTTTGCCGCTTATCAAAATAGTGTTAGAGGAGCAGAACATAATAAAGCTATGCAACTTACAAACTTTTTTATGAGAACTCCTTCTGATGCTCCAAAGAATTATATTATAACAATGCCTAGATATGATATAACAGGACTTATTAAGTCTGATGGTACTATTGACCATAATCATCCTATATTTAAGCAATTTGCTATGATATTTAGACAAGAACTTCTCAATGCTTGTGTTGCAAGAGATGTTGTATTTGATTGTTTTAGCAAAGATATTGAAAACGCTGACGGTACTGTTACTACAGCAGGAACTGTTAAATCTATTAATGGTAAAGCTTCTATGGATAAGCGTGAACTATTTAAAATTTATCACGCAGAAGTAGATAAAAATGGTAATTATGTTCTTACAAAAGTTAGTAAAAATAAACTTAATGAAGGTCAAATAATACCATCTGGTAAAGCATTTACTAGTGATAGATTTGTTGTTGGCGGAAAGAATTTTGGTCAAGACTTTATTGATGCTTATGTAGATTTCTTCTACGGGGCGGCTGACCATATAGATGTAAATAAAAGGCTTGCTGTTAAGACTGATAATCAAGGTAATATTATTGATATTGATTTAAATCAGCAACAACGTGCTGCTATGGTTGAGATGATAGATAATTTTATTAAAGAAGTTTCTTCTATTGCTCAAACTCGTATTGCAAAATCTGTTGCTAAATTAGATAATAAACCTACTAAGTCTGATATTGATGAATTTGCTCTTAACTATAGACTTGCTTATACTAATTTTGCTGATTTATTTGAAGGAGATAGTAAATTTTATAAAGGTAGTCAAGATTTTCTTAAAAGAGCTAAAGAAGCTCAAGGCTCTGGTGTTCCTTATGGATTAATGGACTATCTTAATGTATTTGATTTTAGTCCTAGAACTGAAATTGCTAGAGTTAAAATTCTTGATGGCGAATTGGATTTCCCTGTTTATAATAAGTTTAGAGGTATAACTATTCAGAATAGTATTATGACTACTGAAGCTATGAAACCTATTGACTTAAAAACTAAGCAAGGTGGTACTGTTGCTAGAAAACTTGCTAGTATTTTTCATAGACAAAATCCTAATCTTACTTTTGAAGAATGTGCTGAAAAAGCTAATAATATTGTTAGTGGTTATGCTAATACAAAAGTAAACGACGCTCAATCTTATATTACTGTAGAAGAATGGGCTAGACGTATTATTGGTAGAGGTCAATATGAACAATATAGTGAACTTATTGATAAAATTCTTAGTGGAGAAAAACTTAATGGTGAAGATATTCTTGCTATAAATCAGTATGTTCAAGTTCAAAAGAACTTTTATTATGATTTACATTATAACGATAGAGTAAAAGTTAATGCTCCTCGTCAAATTAAGAACGCTGAATTTGTTCTTGTTCCTCAACTTATTGAAGGTACTGAACTTGAAAGAGTTTATGATTTGATGCGTGACCTTGATATTGACCAACTTAACACAGAAGAAACTTCTAAAGCAGGTAAAGCAAGAGTTCTTAGACTTTGGGATAATACTGGTAATCTTAATGAAGAATATGTTGAAGATTTTGTTGCTAGAGCAAAAGATTATGTAGAACTTTATGATTATAATCATCTTTATACTCAGCAAGAAACTCCTCAGCATATTAATGCTAACAATAAAGCTGCTATTCAGATTATGAAAAAGATTGTCGATAATATTGACAAAGATAGTAAACTTTATCCTCATAAAGAGAAGTTTATGAATTTATATTCTGAATTAGTTAAAGATTCTAATACTCAACTTATGGAAGAACTTGAAGTTAAACTGACTTCTAATGGTGAGATTGAATCTATTAACTATGATAAGCTTTATGAAATGTTCAGAGAAGAAGCTGAAAGACTTGGCATAGATAGTAATCTTATTGATTATCTTACTCTTGACCCAGTTACTAAGTTACCTCTTATGCCTAATACTCTTAATTTAACTGCTAATAGAATTGAGAATGTTGCTCAAGCATTAATTAATTCTAGAGTTACAAGGCAAACTCTTCCTGGTTTTCATGCTGCTCAGGTTACAAATGTTGGTTTCAAACAAGCTGTTAAAGATATTAATGAAACTTTTGATAATATGAGCAATAAAGAACTTCTTAAAAATAAGGAGTTTATTAAATATTGTGAAGTCAAAGGTATTGATATTAAAGAACTTGCTAAAAAAACTAGTAAGATTAGTGATGTTAAACCTGAATTTAAAAATTATATTCAAGCTAAACGTACACATATTATTACTAGTGGCGATCTTAAATATCATGAAGATAAAGATGGTAAGTTTGTACCATATATTGAAGTAATGCTTCCTAAAGCTAATTTTGGTTTACAAGATTATAGTGATGAAGAAGCTCTTCGTATGCTTCAGCAATGTGTAGACGAAAATGGAGTTAGCGCTGATACTATTATTGGTTATCGTATTCCTACTGAAGGTAAACAATCTGTAGCTATTATGAAAGTTGTAGGTTTTACCGCCGATGAATATGGTTCAACTATTGTAGTTCCTAATGATTGGGTAGCTCAAACTGGTTCTGACTTTGATATCGACTCTATTTATGGTATTCAGAGAAATATTAATCTTGTAAAAAGCGATGAGTTTGGTCAAAGAAGCGATGACCTTTCTATGAAACTTGAGTTTGAAAAGTCTAATGCTCGTAAGATTAAACAAAATAATCTTATTAGTGAGATGATTACAATTCTTTCTGCCGACGAAAGTATGGAAGAACATTTTGGTCGTTCAAACTTTGATTATATTGAAAGCGAACTTAATTGGCTTAAAGATCCTAAGAATGGAATTAAAATTGATATTGCTGCTCCTAAAAATCCTTATGATTTCTTTGACCAAGCAGACTATCAAAATGAAGTTATGAGTAATGCTAGACTTAAAGGTCTTAGTGTTGTTCGTGATACATTCTGTTCTATTTGTAATACTATTAAGCCTACACTTAATGGTTATACTGTTAAAATAGCATATCCAAAAAATAAACGTTCTTATAGTGAACTTATTAATAGATTTGAAGAAGTTAAAGAAGACGGCGATAACTATATTGTTACTCATCGTATGTTTGGTTGGAGCAATGACAATAAGAATATTGATGGACGTATTCTTACTTCTTATAGCTCTGAAACTACTGCACATATTCTAGATGCTGTTAAAGCAGGTATGGTTCCTAATGTCAACGATGATACATTTATGATTTATAAAACTATTATCGACTTAGGTTCTAATTATGAAACTGCTATTCGTTGGATGGCTCTCCCTGGAGTTAAATATATTGCAGACGCTATTAATAGTAATAATTCTATTTACTCAAGTTATGGAGGTAAGCCTATCAAACAAGCTATTAAAACTTGGGCTGCAAGTTGTGGATTTAAACTTGAAAAGAATGGTCGTCCTATAAGTTTTAATAAACTTATGGAACAGATTAATAATGCAGGTATTGATTTACAATATGACGATGCTACCGATACATTTACAGGTGATGCTTCTATTATAGAACCTATTGACGCTACTGTAGCTACTCAAAGACTTAAAGGTAAAAAGCTTTCTATTAGCCGCCCCGTAGAGAAAGTTGAGGGAGAAAAAGAAGGTGAAACTGAAACTGTTGTTATTGCTGCAGTTCTTTCTGACGAACATTGGTTTGATTTACAAACTATTCTTCAGTATCATAATCTTTCTAAGATTGCAGAAGCTGTTAATGATATGACACGTTGTTCTAACCCAGATAAATTTGGTGCTAAACAATCTGTCTATGAAACTTATACAGTTATTGCTGATATTGGTAAAGCTCTTTATAAGAAAACTGCTGATGTTCTTATTGCTCCTAATGGTAAGTCTTTACTTGAGAGTATATATCCTGGAGTAAAAGAAGCTATTTCTACAAACAATGATGGTGATACTCTTGAAATAGATTTCGGTAAACTCATGAAAGAAGATAGAAGTTCTGAATCTACTTATAAAACTCTATATTCGTTCTTGAGATATGCAACAATTCCTTCTATTGTAATCAATAGTAATGTCTTTAATGATACTCAAAGAGAAGAGTTTAGAAATGCTATTCTTGAATTACAAAAGAGTTTCACTAATGATAAAGTTAATATGAATAATAAAACTTATAAGGATATTGAAAAATATATTCTTGGTTATCATTACAATCAAATTAACTTTGTTAAAACTCCTATTACTTTAGATAAAAATAAAGGTTTTTGGAAAGTTCCTAAAGATAAATGTTTAGAAGATGGAACACCTAAATGGTCTGATGAATTATCTAGGATAAAAGCTGCTAATAGAACTCCTAATACTAGTTTTACAGTTGTAGATATTAATGATCCTAAACAGGAAGAAATTGATAAGTTTGCTGAATTAACTCCTGCTGAGAAAGTTCGTTGGATTCAACAACATTATCGTAATGGACTTATTTGTAAGTATCTTAATACAAACTTGTCTAATCCTAATCGTAAAGGTGCTCAAACTATAGAGTTTGTTGAAAATAATGATGATATCGAAAATGTTTATCAGGCTTTCAATGATACTTATTATAATAGTGATCCTTTCCTTAGAATGACTGCTGCTGATATTATTAAATATGCTTTTGTTGTTGAAGGTTATAAGATGGCTAAAAATGCTGTTAATAAGACTATTCAAAATAAAGCATTAATGGATATGTCAACAGATGATAGTAATAATAAATATGGAACTAGTATAGCATCTGAACTTCAGACTCTTCTTAATGTTGGTGCCTTTATTCAAGATGAAGATATTAAGGATGAAATTCTTACAAATTATGTTAGAAGTGCTAAGCCTAAAGAACTTAAGCCTATTCAGCTTAAAGACAATACTGATTTAGTTGTTACTAATATTGAAGGTCAAAGCATTCTTAAATGGGTTGGTGCAACTGAGCCTAAAACATTTATTTGTGTTCGTGATGGCTTCGGTCAAAATTCAAAAAATATATACTATAAATTCTATAATGGATATTATTTACCTCTTAATCCTCTTGAAAGAAATGAAAATTCTGAATGGAGTTCTGTAGATAGTAATAATATTTATTTTAATGAACTTTATTATAAAGATTTGATTGATGGTAAGATTAGTAAAGAAGATGATCTTGCAAGATATAAAGCACCTACAACAAATTCTTCTACGGGGCGTGTCAAGTTAGACTTATACTCTCCTGTTACTAATCAACATCGTAATGAATCTGAAGCTTTTAAAATTATTAGAAATGATATTAATAAATGGTTTACTACACAAGACCAAAAAGATAAATATCTTTGGGCTCCTGTGTTTAAACATTATTTTAAGAAAGTTGGAGATAACGCTATTATAGATGTAGAAGATAAGGTTTATAAGATTGAAAAGATTAATCCAGAACGTATTTATAAATTAGTTAATTCTAGCCTCCCCGTAGAAGAAATGGATGAAAGTCCTGCTATTAAAGATATAGTTACTAAACTTAGGGAAGTTGGTGTTAAAAATTATGTTAGTGGAGAATCTTCTGATATTTATGCTGTAAGTCCTATTGAAGAAGAATGGAGTGCTTCTGGTTTGCAAGAAAATACTAGTTCTAATATGGCTTCTAGAACATTTAAGTCTTTTGAGAATCAAGCTAGTCTTGATATTAAGAGTGCTGCTGCTGAAGCTGTAGAGAGTGGAAATAAAGAAGGTATTTCTTCTGATGAAGAGAGTATTAAAGCTAACATGGAAAAAGCTTTTGGTATTATTGCTGAAACTCTTTCTAAAGAAAGCGATAATATTATAGATAATCTTAAGCGTTTCATTAAAGATGAGGCTACTGGAAATGTATATTCTATTACAAGTCCTGAAGCTATTAATCTTATTCGTAAAGACGAGAATGAACGTAGGAGATTCCTTAAGGCTATTCTTGATGCTAGAGCATTTACTAAGAGATATGAGATGTTTAATAGTCTTAATCTTGATTCAGAAGATCCTAAGATTAGACAGTATCTTGAGTCTATTCAAGAGTCTATTAATAAACTTCAAGACCCAATTATTCAAAAGGCTGAAATTATATTTGGTAAAGAATATCTTGATAATATTTCTAATGACCCACTTATTAAGAAACATATTTTGAGTGTTCTTGATGGTTATACTTCTACAGGAACTATTGAATCTTGGATTAACGATATGCAAGAAACAACTAATCCTCTTATTCAACTTATTACTAAAGAAGTTATGGCTAATATAAGAGAGAAGGAGTTTATTGCTAAAGATGCTGCTGTTAAATTTAGAAAAGAACTTAAAAGAAGATTTAAAGAAGCTGCTGAAAAAGGTACTCCTATCGAATGGTCACGTATTATTGATGAAAGTGGTACTTGGGTTAAAAATTATAATGAGAAATTTGAAGCTGATTATAATAATAAAGTTAATGAACTTGTTGTAGCAAGAAAACTTATGGATTCTATCACTAATAAAGATAGTGAAGAATATAATAAAGCTGTAGGTCGTTATCTTGACGCTAAACTTGATCTTGAAAAATGGAAACTTGCTCACGTTAATCAGCGGTTTATAGATTCTTATTATAAAGAAATGAACGACTTGACTGAAAATGCTCTTAAGTTTAATAGAGATACTTTTATTGAGTATACTAAACTTGAACAGGAAAAGAAGAGAATTAGAAGTCATATCAATAAAGGTAATCTTGATGATGCTCTTAAAGATGAACTTAAAGATGTTAATCGTAAAATAAGTAATCTTACTAAAGAATATGAATTCGACGGAGAAGCTTTTATAGAAAAGTCTGAAGAAGATAAACGTAAAGCTAGACTTCTTAAGCAATATATTGATGGTAGAAATAAAGTTTATGAAAAATATTTTGACGATGAAGAGAATATTGGTTTCAGAAATGAACTTAATAAGAATCTTGACATCGTAGAAGATTATGAAGAAAAGGGTGAACGTTCTACTTATACTAAAGATGATTATAAAAAAGCTCAAGAATGGTTGTCTACTAATGCTCGATTTGAAGTTAAAGATGACATTACTAATGCTGTAAATAGAGCTTATAAAATTCTTTATGAAAGTAAGAGAGGTGAAGAAGCTAATCCAGAATATAGGAAAGCTATAGAGAACCATAATTCTAGAGATAGATTTGGTGTTATTGATGCTACTGACTTTACTGATGAAGAAATAAATAAGATAAAAGAAGAGGAAGAAGGTAACGCAAGACGTAGAGTTAATGGAGGTTATAATGATAAAATTCTTATTAAGAATGAAGATCCTAATAACGATAAGATTTATAAGCAAGATTTCTACTCTAAAATGAAAATGGATGGAGCAGATAATGCTGCTTATTTTAAAGTTGTTAGTCAAATTAATGAAATTCTTTCTAATGTTTATAAAGATAAGCTTAAAGAAGTTAGAACTTCTGAATTATCTGAAGAGGATTTAAAGAAACTTAAAGTTCTTTATGATTCTCTTGGTAAGATGAAAAAACATCTTGGTGTTTCTGAAGAAAGTAGTGAAGCCGCTATTGATTTTATTAGTAAAGAAGTAGATTTTGGTATCAATGAAGCAAGATTTAATGAAGAGTATGAAGAGGCTAAACGTAAAGGTGACGATTATGCTAGAGATTGGTATCTAGCTAACACTGAACCTGAACGTAATAAGTATGGTCAAGTTATTGCTGGTGGTAAACGTGTACCAAATCATTTCTTGTATGGTACAATAAAGGCTAAGAATGAGGCTAAATGGTTAGACCAAGCTAAGATGGATGCTATTGCTACACTTAAGAAATATGTTGATAGACATCCTACTCAGTATTGGTATAATAAGAAAAAAGAAATGCGTCGTAAAGTTACTAACGGTGAGATTACTCAAGCTGAATATGATACTTGGTATGATGCAAATATTATTTATGATCCTCAAACTCAGACTATTGTTCCTATTAAGTGTTGGATGCAAAATGATATTAAAACTTCTACTCCAGGTAGTTGGGAAGCTGCATTTAATCAAAAACACAATAAACCTAAAAAAGAATATGTTAATAAAGATTATGTAAATAATGCTACTGTTGCTCAGAATTATAAAGTTGGAACAGGATATGATAATGAAAAAGCTACTATGAATGCAGCTGAAGTTGATTTAAGAAATTGGCTTCAAACTTATCTTCTTAGTATGGCTAGAACTGCTGATTCTCAAAGATTCCTTAATAAAGGTTATATTCCTGCTAGAGCAAAAGAAGGCGTTCATGATGCTTGGTTCTGGGCTAAAGAAGCTGGTAAATGGATTGGTGTAGTTGAAGGTGCTAATGGTAGAGAAACATTTGACCAAGATTCTGATGTTAGTTATGAGCAAGACTTTGCTACTCCTATGCCTATGACATATCTTCTTCAGGAAAAAGATATTGAAATTAAAGATAATCCTGCTCCTATTCGTAGAGAAGATGAATCTCTTGAAGATTATGAGAATAGAATTAAAGAGTGGCAAAAAGAAAAAGATGAAAATGAAAAAGCTCGTAGAGAATCTCATAAGAATATTATAGATAATAATTGGGAAGATAGTATTGCCGAATTCATAGAGAAAGCAGGTCATTACAACGCAGTGCAAGACAATAAGAATTTAATGTTTTATGGTCTTAATATGATTAAAAAGATTGAAACTATTCAACCTAATCTTGGTTTCTCTAAGCTTCACAAGAGTAGTCGTAGAAGTACTAAAGGTAAGACTGTTTATGAAGAAGGTGTTGATACAAATTTAGTTAATCAATATGTAAATTGGATGCGTAGACTTATTTATAATCAGTATCGCAGACCAAATAAGAATTGGACTAAGATTGCAAGTATTATGCAAAGTATTACTTCTTCTAACTTTATGATGCTTAATGTTCGAGGTGGTATTGCCAACGTTACTTATGGTGAAACTCAAATTTGGGCTGAGGCTTTTGCTGGAGAATATTTCAACTTTAGTATTATGCAAGATGCTACTAATGAATATATGGGTAGTATTGTTAGTATGATGGCTAATATGTACAATAGTACAAGCACTAGTAAAGTTGATGCTGTTCTTAAAGCAATGAACGTAGTTGATTTTGATGCTCTTGTTGAAGCAGGTAGAACTGAATATACTTTTGCTGATTGGGAACAGAAACTTCGTGATGCTATGTATAGTCCTCAGACTATGGGTGAACATTTTATGCAAAATAGAGCTCTTATTGCTATGATGATGAGTCATAGACTTGTTAAGAATAACAATAAAGAACTTAACGGTAAAGGTGATTATGTTCTTCTTAATGAAAAAGAATATATAAGAGATATGCACGAACAAGCTCTTAAAGAAGTTCTTGATGATGCTATGTGGCAAAAATATTTAGATTATCAAAAACGACTTCTTTCTGATGAGAATACCGCTAAAGAAGTTATGTGGCGTAGAAAAGATATGACTTATGAGTTTGCTTCTAGGTATCTTAAAGGTACTCCTCTTCAAGAGGCATTTGTTAAGAAAAAGAAAGAACTTGAAAAGAGAGCAAAAGATGAATTTAACGATGACGATAAACATCCTACTCTTTGGAGTCAAGTAACTCTTGATACTGAAACAGGAATTATGGGCTTTGCAAAAGATTCTATTCTTGAAGGTCTTAACGTTATTAATCCTGATGGAACTAATTATGCATTTAGCATTCTTGGTGCGTTTAAAGGTCGTGTAATTTCTGTTAATAAGAAGATTCATGGTGTATATGATAAACTTGGTTCTGCACAATTTGAAAAGTTCTGGTATGGTCCTCTTGTTATGCAGTATCATAAACATATATTCCCAGGTCTTATGAAACGTTGGAGAAGACAAGGTGGTTTTAATGAGGAAAGAGGTACTGTTGAAAAAGGTTCTTATATTGCTCTTTGGGATTTCCTTTGTACTCCAATTAGACAAATAAAAGATAAGGCTGGTTTAACTGACGCCGAAGTTGAAGCTATGTGTGGTATTCAAAATGTTCTAAAAAGTATTGCTGAGTTTCTTGCTAATATTAATGTTTATTGGAATATGTTACCTGATAGTGAGAAAGCTAATATTAGACGTAACTTAGGTGATGTTTGCGGTGTTCTTTCTGCTCTATTTGTTGCTATAGGTGTTCGCTGTATGATGGACGATGACGATGATAGTATAATGCTTAATCTTGCTCTTTATGAAGCTGACCGTCTTTCTTCTGAAGCTTGGCAGTATAATCCTTGGGGTGCTGCAAGTGAATTTAAGAAGTTGTGGTCAAGTCCTGTAGCAGTTCAATCTATTGTAGGTGACGTATTTAATAGTGCTGGTACTCTTGCTCAAATGCTTATCGAAGGTGATGAATATGATCCATATTATCATAGTGGTAAGTATGCTAAGCAACATAAGTTGAAAGTTTATATTGAGCGTCGTATTCCTATTTATAGAGGTGTTAAATCAGTTCTTAATATCGCTGATGATAATCATTATTATAAGTTAGGAGATAATATGCTTTCGATTATTCCTGTTGCTGATATAGCAACTAATATTAAAGAAGCTGTTAGATAATGAGTTGGAATTGAACCGCCCCGTAGAAGGATTGAGCAATGTGGACTCGGTCCTTCTACTTTTAAAAAAATCAATATTATGGTAAAGAGAGAACTTGAAGATTGTTATAACGAAGAAATTCCTATTAAACGTATGCCTAATGATGGTCGTGAAGAAATTGATATTGAACCTATTGATTGGGATGATATGTAATTTAATATTTTAAAATTCGTTTTCGGGCATCTAAATTTAATAGCTTATTAGTTAATCAAACTAAGTATTTGAAATTAAGCATCAATTTAAAAATACGTTAAATTAAACTATTTTATATAATAGTTGGCAACAATAAATAGATTCTGAAATAATACAACTGATAATACAACTGATGATACAACTGATAAAATTGTATTAAGAATAATTAACTATAATTATTGTGAGTATTAAAAATATATTTGTATCTTTGCAAATGGTTATAATACTGGAGTATAGTATAATGGCAATACCACAGATTTTGGTTCTGTTATTCCAGGTTCGAATCCTGGTACTCCAACAATAATTAAAGCTATTCTTGTTTATTATTAGTTTTAATTATTTTTTGATTGGGTTAATAATAATGTTGTTACGTAAGGTAGTGGTCGTGAGATTACTACCTTATTTTTATATATAAAAATAGAGTAGAACATCTTCACAGACATCCTACTCTTAACTAATGAAATCCGATACATAATGTTACTCCTATTTGTTCTCACGAAGTTATAGAAGTTTTAATAATTAAAAAGATAAATTATCCATCAATGAAAACCACGCTTGGTTTTGTATGAACGTAATTTAATATTTAAAATGTATATCTATCCAACGAAGATAAACAGCAGAAGGATAGGTTCCTACGGCTTTATTAACTATTTTATCATTAACAAAATAAATAACTGTAGGAAAATCATTAATTCTTTGTTTTTTAATAAAATCTTTATCTACATCATGCCAATCTTTAGTTTCTACTTCTATTTCAGCTGATGTTTGAAGAATAGCAGCATTAAGATTATTTTTTGCTATATCACAAGCTTCACAACCTTCTGTAGTTAAAATAAGAATTTTATTCTTTACTTGGTTTTCCATGGTCTTCATTATTTTTTGGAAAATCTGTTATATCTTGTTCTTCGTCGTCTTCAATTTTCTGATAAAAACTACCACAATCGTCTTTAAGAACATTTTCATTGATAAGCATAGCTTCACTTGCATCAGCGATCATACGATAACCACGAAGCATAACACAAATGTTACCAAAGTTAGCTTTATCTTTATAATTCTTGATTTCGATAGCTTGAGCATCAACTTCAAGATTTTCAATACTAGTGTTAGCGTCCTTATTAATATCAATAAGATTCTTAATAAATTCTTTCTTATCCATAATATTTTATTCTTTTACAAATAGATTACAAATTTCAATAGCAGCAGTACCAGCAATAACAATAGCTGAGTTAATAGCAGTAGCATAACTTGGTTCTGTATAAGTTACAATAGCAACTGCAACAGTTTGAACAGCACCAATAATACCTGTAACAAGATTAAATGTTTTCTTACTCATAATTTAATTTTTAATTAATCATTATAATATTCTAAACGACCTCCTTTAAGCCAATCAAATAAACGACTTTCAGAATTTGGATGTTCAATTCTATATTTAATTGTAGTTACATCTTTACCAAATATCTTAGCACAAAGTTTAATACTATCAAATATAGCTTTACTTCCACGTTTACTAATATAAACTACTTTCTTGGCAGGAGTTTTAACTTTCTTTTCTTTTGTTTCTGGTTGTTCTATAATATTGTCTATAATATGCGTAGCTTCACTATGACTAAACATTCCAACAGCACCAACATTATGTTCTTGAACTTTATTACCAGTAGGTTTAAATTTAAATTTCATAATTTATTTAACACCTGTATGACCATATCCGCCTTCACCACGTTCAGTTTCATCAAGCTCTTCTACTTCAAATAAAGTAACTTGTTCAATCTTATTGATAACCATTTGAGCAATACGCTCACCAGGATTAACAATAAACGTTTCAGCGGAAAGATTTATAAGAATAACTCCAACATCACCACGATAGTCTGCGTCAACAGTACCTGGAGCATTAAGAACCGTAATACCTTTCTTTAATGCTAGTCCACTACGAGGACGAATCTGTGCTTCATAACCAACAGGAAGAGCAATATGTAATCCTGTAGGAATAAGCGCACGACTAAGAGGTTTAAGCTCTACAGGTTCATCAATATTAGCTCTTAAATCCATACCAGCACTTTGCGGAGTAGCATACTCAGGAAGTGGCTGATTACCTTTGTTTACAATTTTAATTTTAAGCATACTCATTTACAATTTTAATTACTTTTTCTTTCTAAGTTTAATAGTAAACTTTATTATATTTTCTTGTTCAGTTCTTTCTTTCTCCATAATAGCAAGTTCTTCTTGCTTTTGTTGTTCTCTTTCAATAATACTGTTAACATTACCTCTAACACTCTTATTTATAGGAAAATGATAAGTATCTTTATCAACAACTTCAATCAATCCTTTTGATTTAAGCTCTTCAATACTTCTAGAAACAGAAGCATCAGATAAAGACGTCATATGTTTAATATCAGCTCTACTAGCTTTAACTTCATAATCATATTTACCAAGTTTACTAAGCATAGTATAATAAACAAAATATGAACTCTTACTACAAGTTCCAAGTTCTAACGCAGTTTCAAAAGTAATACGTACAGAATTACTAAGAAACTTTATAGTTTTTTTATAAAACTTTCCAGTATCATCTCTGTCATGAACTTCCATTTCTCCAAGAGCTTTAATTTCTTCATCTTTAATCATAATTTTAATAACATTAATACAACGAGTTTTGTTTACGCTACAAATATACAAAATATTTTTCATTTTTGCAAGGATTTGAGCATTTCTTTTCATACTATGCAAAGAATTTATAGATTTTTTGCAGTTTTAGAAAATTAAAAACTCCCTAACTATTTGATAATCAGGGAGTTATAAACAAACACTCGTGTCTATTATATATTATTAATAATATATGATTGACATTGCAAATATAAGTATTATCTACCATACTACAAACAGAATTAACATTTTTAACATAATTATTTTTCTATTAATAGTAATAATAGTAATAAGAGTAGGTTCATCCACAATTTCTTCTACGGGGAGGCAATAGTTAAACTCATAATATTAAGAGTAAATTCGAGCCGCCCCGTAGAAAGAATTAGTTAAAAGTAATAAGTATATTTAATACAACTTTTTTATCGTTTACCATGCCTTATTCTATAATTATATGAATCTTCATCTTCTGGATGAAATTTAGTATTAGAATTTCTAACACACATTATATCACAGTTATTACAATTCATAATATTTTATACAGCTTTTGCAATTTCATAAGCTCTATCAAGAGCAATATTCATAGCACGATTAGCAGTTCCCCAAGTAAGACTTTCCATTCTCTTTTGAGGTTCCATTTCAACAACATTAGAATAATAACCTGTAACAGCATTATATGCTCCCCAAGCAGTACCAATAATTTCTTTCTGACCAACACCTTCAAAATAATAATCGTACATTTTTGCAAAGATATTAGCTTTACGCATACTTATACCAGTAGATTTCATACAATAATAATCTCTAGCAAGTAGTTTTTTGAAACCATTTATAGGGTCAAATTCTTTAATAGCTTTTAGTTCTGCCTGAGTAAATACTGTTTCACTAATAAATTGTATAACATTAGCATCAGTCATTTTACATTTACCAAGAATACTATAAATTTGTTCTGCTTCATTAGCGTTTTCTATAGCAGAAGCTATCACATCACTAGCGAAATCAAGTCTATTACTAGCACTAGATGTATGACGAATACGAATGTAAGAATCAGAATTATCAAGAGCAGAATTTAACATATTACTGCATACAATTCTAATAGGAGTAAACATAATATTTACAGAACAAGAACCATCATGAGAATTGGCAAATACTAAATATTTATCAATAGGAGAACCTTCTGGACCATTAATGTTTCCAGGAAGTTTAGCGGTTACTACAATTTTACGACCTTCGTCAAAACAACCAGCCTTATCCCAAACAGCTTCTCCTTTTCCAATAGCATTATCAAAGAAAGCAAAAGCATCACGATTTTGAATAACTTCATACTTTTGTTTAACAACACCTAAAGGAATATTATTATCAGTTCTAAACGTACCATAAGCATTAGGACATCTACGATAAATTTTACCATCATGAGCAAATTCTCCAAGTTTAATAGAATTATCTCTATTAATTCCAAAAGGCATTTCTGCAACAAGTTCACATTTATCAACATCCCAATTCATTTTGGCTTTTTCCATAACTTCAACAGACGTTTTACAATCAGAAACATCTATGGTCCAATTTGTTCCCCAAGCAAGACCTCTAGTAGGATATTTATTCATATTAATATAACTAATTTATCATTTTCTTTTACTACATCTCTAACATTAGTGAAATGACGATCACCATTAAAATAATCAGTCTTTTCTGCAATACATATTACATCACCAGCTTTTACACTGGTGATAGTTTTTATATCAGAATCATTAAGTATCATTTTATTGTAAGAGTTTGATTAGGAACAATTTTACCAATAGAAATATTTTCTTCAGAGTTAATAGCTTGTTTAATACGATCTTTACTTATTTTAGGAGTAATATTTACATTAACTCCAAAAGCATCAGCTAACTTTTTAATAGCATGATAACCATTAGAACAAAGCATATCTTCCATTCCAACAGTAACAGAAACGTCAAAACTAGAATAATCAATATCATCTCTAGTTACATTATAAGACTCTTTTTCTATATCACTGTTCATATGTTCTTTGCAACGTTGAATCATTTCTTCGTGAGTTATATTATCACGACTACTAGCTCCACCAAGCATATTTTCAAAAGCTATACATTTAGCATATTCATCTGCCATGCATTTAGCTTTATCTTCATCAAGTTCAACTTTCTGAGAATTACGAATACTAACTTTTCCTACACCATAATCAAAGAACTTGCCTCCGTTCTTAGTAGTTTCTCCAAATGTTTCGACAGCATTAATAATAACTTTACTAAGTCTGTCAATAAGAAGATTTTTACTTTTCTTAAGTTCAGCAAGACGCTTAGTTTCTTGATCAATAGCGGCAATATCAGCTTTTACAGCTTTAATAACGTTAGTATAATTTTCTACTTTAGAACGAAAATCTTCTTGACTAATAGCAAGTTTTTGTTCAAGTTCTTCAGTAAGTTCACCACCATTTTCTTCAAGCTCATCAAATATAGCAAGAAGGTCTTGTTGTATTTGCCAAATATTCATAATTTATATTTTATAAATAAAACAACCATTTTCTTCAGTATTTTCTATATTATAAGGTTTAATAACTTTTTTATGAGTTTTTAAATCTATTATAGTATCTTTAACTTTATCACCATAAGAAGTTATTCTTATAGCATTGTGCCAACATTTATTAACATCTTGATATTGACATACATGAACATGAGTACTCATATTACAATACGTATTATAAGTTTAAACTATTGTAATTATAACTAATATTTTATTTCACCTTCAATTTCATCAACATCGTCATTGTGATTATATCTAATAGTAGATTCAGGAAATTTCTTATGAATAACGTCAATTAAATCATTAACGCAATTTTGAACTCTATAAATTCTATTTTTCCAATAAGAAATTCTATCTTCGATAGATACTTGTTTGTAATAAATAGAATAATTATAAACTAACCAAGCAATCCAAGCAGCGAGAGCTACTAATAAAAATACAATAATAACTGATTTATCCATAATTTAAAATGTTTAAAGTTCTTCAATTTCTAATTGTTCATCACTACATAAAACATATATGTTTCCAACTTTTATATTAAGTTGTTCTGCAACCCAAGAGTCTATATCTTCTACAGTATCTGGAACAGTAGTATGATATATTTTACATCTAACATAATCAAAAATATAACAATGTGTCATAATTTATTTTCTTCTTTAATAAATTTTTTAAGAGATTCAATAGTAAATGTTGCAGTAACACTTCTAGTTTTTCCAATATGATTAGTTATATTATGTCTTAAAGTTACTCGTCTTAAACCATCTTTAGCGAAAGATGCAGTATTATGTTTAAGAATACGATTATCTCTAATATTCTTAACATTTACTCCATCTTCGCTAATAGCATAGTTTGGACAAGGAGGAATCCTGTACCAATTCATTTTATATAACCACGTTTAATAAATTCTTCTTTAAGAGGTTTAGCAACTAAAGCTGCATTAGGATGGGGCATTCCTGAAACACCATCAGCTCTAAGAGCAAAGAAATGTTTCCAATCATCTATAAAAGCAGTATGAATTAATTGAGTTTTAGTAGCAAGTGGAAGAACTTCTCTAGCTTGCTGAGGTTTCCAACCTCCCTGAATAAGTTTATTATAACAATATTCTGCTGTAGTTAAAGCAAATAGATAATAATCTATGTTAATCCAATTTTCATCATCTTCTGTACAAATATCATCACAATAACTAACTAAACTATCAAATTGATGTGATTCTACATAAGGTAAATGCTCTTCACCAAGCAACCAAGCAGGAAGTCCAATCTTAATTTGACCATCATTACGCTTATTATAATTACAATATCTAGTACTTTCTTCTGCAATAGAATTAACTCTATGACGATTAAATTCACGAGAAACTCCTATATTAGTAGTAAAAGAAACTGTAACTCTTTTAGCATGATGTTCGGTTGGCGCACAAATATATTTTAAATCATCAAGCCAATTATTTTCGTAAATAACACGAAGATTAGTTGTAACATAATTATGAGTACCTCTCATCATAGTTACTTTAGAATATTTAGTAAATTCTATTTCATTATATTTACCAGCATATCCTCTATAATGAGATAATGTTTCAGAATCATTACAAGGAATAGCAAGATAAATAGTACCATGTTCAAGCATAGCACCATGAATTTTATCAAAATTGAGCCGCCCCGTAGAAGAATCTGGTCGTAGAATTACTCTTTTTACAAACTCTTCATCAATTTCACCATCATTTTTAGGAGTACTTTGATAACAAACTCTAGTACATTTAGCAATATGTTTCCACATATCTTCTAGAGTATTACCTTGTTCCCAAATTTCAGCACTAGGTCTAATAAGTTCCATATTAATTATTTTATAAATAGTTTAGTAAATTCTTCTGTTACCATAAGAGCAATATTATCTTTACATTCAACGTTTATTGCTTCTTTTGGAACATAAACGTATCTTCCTGTAGATATTGGATTAATTTCAGATTCGATTTCAATTATAGTAACATATTTCTTTTTACATTCATCACAAAGTTCACCTTCGATTTGTCTTGGAGCTTCAGCATCACCTTTAAGTTTACCAAATAATGCAATAGAAACATCTTTCTTACATATAGGACAAATCATAACAGAAGGATTAAGTCCATGTTTAGGAGATAAAGTTATACCTTTACTCATATTATTTATATTTCTTTTATACATATTTAATAATACTTAATATAATTATTTTTCCTTATCAAAATCTTCATAACTTAATGCATAGTCAATACACTGTGACATTCCAACATAATTGATAAATGCTACAAGAACTCCATCAATTTGTTCTTTACTTGGCATATTATTTTCATCTATACCAGTAAGATGTTTGTTAATACTAATAAAGTTTGGGTGTTCCCTAAACTTCACTGCTTCCTTTGTAAGATATTGTAATAATTCACCTCTTGTCATAATTATTTCTCTTTTAATTTAATTACTAACTTTTCTAGCAGTTATTATTATAGTATCGCCTACATTAAAATTTGTAGAATCTTTATAAAGATAATCATAATACTTTGGACCTCCAAACTTGATTAATCTATAACGATAAAATGATTCATTAGACTTTTTAGTTTTAGAAGATATAATATACTTATCACCTCCAGAAGTATTTAAACTATCGATTGCCATATCACACCCGACAATCATCAATGTGGCAAGTGCTAATAGGATAATCTTTTTCATAATTTAATTATTATAAAATCATTACATATAATAAAAACAAAATAAACAATAAATATAATTATTTGTATAATCATATTGCAAATTTAATATTTTATTTTCGTAATACCAAATTATTTTTAATTTTTTAAGTTAAGATTTCAGACCATATTTTTAACAATCTGATAAATTTATCATCTGAAAAATTATTTCTTATCAGTCGGCTTGTATTTGGGTTTATTTATAAATCCCTGTTTCATAAGCTGATGTCTAAAAGCTAATCCAACTTGATGTAAAAGATTACTAATAAGAATAATAATACTTTTATCTGTAACTTTATTTATAACAAAACTTTTAGTATTAGCTTTAAATATATTACAAGTTATACCATCATTATTAGTATATGTAGTAATGATATCATCATTTTCTGTTATTTCAATAGTTATCTTTGCCATATTTCTTCTACGGGGCGGTTCAAAATTAAGAGTCCAATTAATTGCTCAATCGGACTCTAATTCAAGTTTATAAATATCACCATCATCTGCCTGAGTTTCTAGACTTAAAGTAATATTAATTTGTTTACCTTGAGGAATATTATATTTATTTACAAGTATAGACATATTAAATTTAAGTCTACCGTAGTTATCTCTACGAGTTCTAGCTACAGGTCTATCAGGAGGATTATCATCTAAGAGAACTAAATATAAAATAGTATCATTAATTTTAGGTTCATATTTTGTTACAAAACAATAATATTTTCTATATTTAACTTCACGAGTTACAATATAAGGAAACCTACTATATATATGTATTTTAGATTTAGTTTTAATGCCACTTACTTTATCATACGCTACTAAATTCATTTTATGTTTTAATCTTTACTTTTCGCTTAATATTTTACCATATTTTAATCCTTGATATAATTTATCCAAGAGCACTTCATCCTCAGATTTCTCCATCACATTTTTTGGAATAACATTATATAAAGCTTCAAGCATCTCATCATTCGGCTTCCAAATGTATATGTCTTTGAGAGATTTGAGCTAATCAGTCTGCTTATCATCAAGTTGGTTTTCTTGAACAGTATCATCCATTATAGATTGATATATACGTTCATCCTCTTCACTCCAAGAGTATTTCTGCTTACCTTGCTTTTCAATCCAAGCAGCCCATTCTTGTCTTGTTACACTATTAGGACAATGATAAGGTTTTCCTTCTTTTAGAAATGATAAAAGTTCATTTTTTATCCTCTCATCCTTACTCTCTTTGCTTTCTTTAAGTTCAGGACAATTCTCACCAATATAGTTACAGATATTAACAAAACCAATATCGCTCTTTTCTGTGGTGTTAATAATGTTTACAACACCTTCAAGTATCTTCTTATAGTCTTTCATAATGTTTTATCTTCTACGTCAATAATAATATCGTGTGTACTTCTCTCTAAACCTTGATTGTTTCTCCATTTAGAAATGAGATGAACAACATCTTTTACAATGCCTACAATCTTAGTTTCTCCATTATTATCATCAATTTCTATTTTATTATCAACCATAATATTATTCATATTATTTTTGGTAATAATAGTTTTTCCAGTTGTAATACCTCTAAATTCAGTCATAATCATAACAAGTTTAATTTGTTCAACTTTAATATAAGTTCATAGCAAGCATCAACAAGGTTTTCTGTTCTTATAATATAAATATTTCTATAACCTATATGCCATAATGCGGCAGACGTTTCAATAAATAATGTTCCATTATTGATAATATTAGGTAAAACACTAAGTAATGCTGCAAGACTCCAACATCTAATGTCATAGTTAAAATCTTCTTTGCCATCTTTGTAAAGAGGTATAGGACAAATAGATTTAACATTTGGCGGGAAATAATCATTATCAATCTGACGAAAATAATACATATCCGCACTTTCAAGCGGAAGAATCTCTGAAAGAATCTTGCTTTGTTCTAAATCTGTATAACTTTTAATTGTTGGCATAATTATTTTTTAATGTTTTACAATTACAAGATTCTGCATGAATAATAGCAACTCCTCCAGGTCTTCCAGAGAAATGAGAATAATCGGTTACAATAATATATTTATGACCATCGATAGTTCTCATAACTACATCAACTTCGTTTTTACTCTTATTAGTATTAACAGTAAACGATGTAAGTAATAGCATTAATCCAATTAAACTGAATATTAAAAAATACTTTTTCATTTTTATTTTAAATTAAATTTTTAAAACTAATATAATCTTCACTTGTTATTATTATAGTTATTTTTCTTCTTCATCTTTATCTATTTTATAAGAACTATAATATTGAAAACATAACCAATACATCATAACTTCAAAATAACAATTAGTTTTACTAAAACTTATAGTAGGAATAATATACCATTGGTCATTCTTATAAATATCATACTCTTTTATAATTCCGTTAATACTTTTATTTATGATACAATAGTATGTTTTAATAATACATAAAATAAATAGGCTCACTAATTTTAGCAAGCCTATTATTGAAAGAATAATTATTAGTATTTTCATATTAAATAACTTAAATAAACAATTTACTGTAAATTTCAACAATAATTTGTACTATATGTCCTTTCCATGTAAAACCATTTATTCCATGATTTCTATCTCTTATATCAATTAAAGGAATATAAATATGATTATACATCCAATTTTTCATAATTTTTTAAATTATATCAATGCCTCTTGCATGAAAAGGAACTTGATTGACTCCACTTCTTGCTCTAAATTCAACTTGCATATACTTACCAATATATTTCTCTTTATTAGTAAGAATTTCACGTTGAATATTTTGAGGTTTATTAATACTACATTCAAATAGTTCATCATTAATATCGTTACGACAAACAAACAGAGGCAAATCACTACGTTTATGTTCAGAAATTATATCAACAATAATAAACTTACCATCGTCAACTTTCTTAAATTTAAACATAGCTTGATTACGTTTACCAAACTGATATTCAGCAGAAGGATTACGAAGAATAATACCTTCAAAACCTAAATCAATAAATTGATTTCTATGAATTATAGCATCTTCATAACTATCTATTTGTACCCATGTAGGAAGTACAACAAATTGTTTAGTATTATTAAGATGTTCTTTTTTTGTATTAAAATAAGTAATGCCTACAGATTCTAAATTACTATCCTTAAATTTAAATCTATTATTAGCACTCATATTTTCGCAACAAATATCATAACACCAATATTGAAGTTTATAATGATTTGCAAGTTGAGTATTCTTAACAAAAGAATTAATATCATTTACTGAATATCCAGGAAGATAAAGTTCACCATCAAGACAAGCTCCTTCTTCTATCATCATATCAAGAAGTTCTTTACTAATCTTAGGAAGAAGAATTTTATCCATCCAACACATTTTATTAGTCCAATTTTCACCAGTACGAGAATGATAAGTTAAAATGACAGGATTAAATATATCATCAGATTTATCTGTAGCACCTATAATACATCTAAGACCATCAATCTTCCACTGACCAAGCATAGTACCATATTTGTCAAAAGGTTTATTATCTTCAAGAACTTTAGCAAGCATAGGAAGAACAAAACCTTCAGAAGTAGTAGAATATTTTGGAAGATAAGTATTAAGAAAAGTAATTAAATCTGTTCCTTTAGCTATATTATCTTCTAATATTTTATTAGGAAATAATTTATCTTCAGAAACTCCATCTTTAAGTTCACTTAGTTCTTTATAACCTTCTTTACGTTTAGCGTTAACTCTAGATTGAAGTTCATTAGCATTTTTAAGAGTTATAGGAACATATTCTGTATGAAGATTACCTCCAACAAGACCATATTGAATTTTAAGTTGTAAATCCCAAGTACCTACTCCTGTTTGTTTAGCTTCTTTTGTAATAGTCCATAAAAGTGGTTTACCATTACTAGACCTTTTATAAAGTGTTACCATACTTTAATCTTTCTTTAATTGTTTACATTCATTATAATAACCAGTACTAACTTTTGGATTATCTTCACATTCTTCACAAAGAAAAGAATCAAAAAGAATAACTTTATATTTATTACAAAACATAATCAATCTTTTTTAAATTTAAAACTATTAAAACCTAAATTAGCACCAAGAAGTTTAGCTTTAAGTTTAGCCTCAGCTCTACTCATTTTAGCTTTTTTAGTTTCTTCAGGAAACATATCTCCTTCTTTAGCCTTACGTTTTCTTGTTGTAGACTTTTTAATTTTAAGCTTATCATAAATTATAGGAGGCGTTGTTTTTTCAAACTCAATATTATCTTCATGACGTTTAACAATTTTATCAAAAGATTGTTTCCAAAGTTCTTCGTTTTTATCTTTAAGCCAATTAACTAAATAAACACATCTAGCTAGTTCCCACTTATAAGGTTCATTAATAGTTTGTATAATTCTCATACCATTAGGCATAGTACGAGTACAATCCATATAATGAATATGTTTATCTAATAATTCATTAAATGCTTGATAATCATTAAATGGAAGAATACCATCTAATTCATTATCAAGCATAATTCTATCAGAACGATCAAGTTCATAACTATAATCATTCCAAATTTCTCTTATAGTCATTTTATTTCTCTAAATATTAATGTATATTGTGGTTTACCAAGACAACCATGAAGGTATCTACAAAGAGTAGAATTTCTAAATGTTTTAGTAAAAAGATATTTATTAATAGGAGAATAACATTCATGTTTATCATAATTATATCTAGAAGGAATACCAATACCTTTTCCTATTAAATCATCTAACCAATTAAATGTATCAAGTTCTTTACAATCTTCTGAACCTTCATGAAAATCTATAGGTCCAAAACAAAAAATATCATCTGGATTAATTGTAAAATTACAATTACCTCTACTTATAGATAATATTTCTGAACGTTTAATAGTTTTATATTCGTTTTCATTAATACCTGTAATAATAATATGTTCTTTTTGTAGAGGAGATTTCTTAACATTAATAAGTTTATAAGTCGGGTCTACAGGCATCGGAATAATATAAACTTTGTTTTCTATATTTGAGTTCAGCATAAGTTATAGTTTCTTTAATAAATTGATTAATTTGATTAACATTAAAATAATCGTGAAGGTCAGAAAAATCTTTACCATTATAATTAGGTAAACCTAACTCTCCACGTGTAATAAAGATATAAGGAATATTATAAGTTTCTAGCATATACTTTGCACCACTACGACCAGTATAATCAAAATCTAGTAAACTAATAATCATACCATCATCAGCAAGTTTATTTTTAAGCCAATTATATTCATTTTCTTTAAGATGATAATTTTCACTTGGTAAATTAATAACACCAATATTGAGTTTTACTCTAGCCCCCCCGTAGAAGAAATTGTGTGCTAAATGACAACCTATACTTAATCTATCTTTGCTACTCTTTGTTATAAGAATATAATCATAATTATCAAGTTCAAGATTAGGTAAACCTTCAAGAACATTACAATTAGTGATAAATTTAAGTTCTTTTGTATTTCTTTTACGAAGAGGAAAATAAAGTTTAATAAGCCATATACCTTTACCGTCTTGACCAATAGTATAAGCATAACAAGGGTCTTTGACAGAATATTTATATTTAGGATTATCGTCTACTTTACGGTCGATATAATATTGGTCGACAGGAATTACAAAATTAGTATTAAGATAACCTAAATCAACTCCCCAACGACCCCATATATCTTTATCATATTTATTCCAACTTCTAGGAACAAGTTCTATTATCTTTCTTTTTGTTTTACTTTTAGCAATAGCAAGAGAAACATCAATTTTTTCGATATTATCATCTATCTCTATGCCATCTATATAATTTCTAAAAGTATTAGCTATATGGGTTAAAATAAAATAAAAATCTTGTTTATTGTTACAGTTAATAGGTCTATCATAAGCAAGACTTAATACATAACCTACTGTTTCATATACATCTGCGAAAAATCCTGTACCACCAAAATCTCTAACTTTAAGTCTACCTTTAGTATTAATAGTAAAACCCATACTACCGTTATAATCATCATCTCTAAACACAGAAGGTATAAGATGACTATGTTCAATACAATCATTTATAACATCTTCTTCTATATCAAGATAATAAGACATTATTTTAACTTGACTTATTTTACTTTCTATAAAAGCTTTTGTGAGTTTAGAAGTACAAACGTTTCTTCGCATAACATTAAGATAAAATTAAGGGGCAGAACTCATAAGAGAACTGCCCCATGATGAACTATCAAACCATTACTAATCTTTGTTAGAAGGGCAATCCGTCAGCAGCACCAAATGCGCCACTATCAGGAGCATTACCCATTGGCATTTCACCTGCAATTACTCCTCCAGGCATAGCACCAGGAGCACCAATAGTAGGAACTTTCTTAGTTTCCTTAGGATTGATAGATTCTTTAGAGAAATCAATACGAAGAACGGTAGGTGGAACAGGTTGACCATTTTCTTTCTTCATAAGTTCAACTACACCATTACCGATAAAACCATCAAAAGCGAGTTCTCCGTTCTGACCAGCATTACGCCATTCATTTCTAACTTTCTTATGACGAATAAGTTTAAGCCAAGCTGTAAGATACTTACCATCAGCAGTCTTATAACAAGGCTTAGCAACTTCACCTTTCTCAAGACCAAACTGACCATTCATCATAGCAACAAAGTTCTCGAACAATGTACGATAAGCAGGAACAACGTCTTTCTCTGTATCAACTGGAACATAAACACAATTTCCAGCAGCATCTTCCTCATAATCTACAAAGTTAAGAGTCAGAGCATCCTCCTCAGCAGGAGTCATAGGACGACCCTTAAGATAATAAATATCAAGAATATGTTTAATCCAATTAAGTACATTATCTACACGCCAAGATTCTTTACCTCCAGGAATAGTATCAACATTTGAAGGTTGTGGGAAAATAGTTTGATAAACATGACGCTGTTCAGTAGCAACTTTATGTTCACTAGCAAAATGTAAAGTTACACGAGGAATACTAATACCTCTAAACGCGCCATCTTCTGCATTTGTACTCCAATCGATACGAACATCTTCAAGGTGTCCAACAAACAAACCATTAGAAGCTGCATCTTTCTCATGAAATTTAAGTTGAGCAACAGCCTGAGTTTGATTACTTACACCTCTTCGATTTCTTTTAGGAGCAGCCTCTGCAGTGGCAGCACCATCTTTAATCTTTTCTTCTGACATAACTTAATTAAGTTTTTAATATTAAATAATAATAGAGAAAATAAATGGGAGATAACCATTAGTAGGTTATCTCCCACCACTCGAATTATTCTATGAACGAACAATTACTTACCGATACGAATAGGATCAGTATCTTCCTTGAAGTTAATAGGATAAATAGTCATTTCCTTACCATCAACAACAGTCTTGATTGGGTTATCAAGCATAACGTCAAAGACACGATTCTTCTTAGTAGCCTCTTCACCCAAATCTTTCTTAAGTTCACCCCAAACATTACTATCGGTGAAACCAAGCTGCAAACCTACACCAGTAGCATTAGAAGTAGAAGCAGTCTTAGAACCTGTAAAGCCAGGAACTTTGGGGAAGATGTCATCCTTCTCATAATCAATAGCTGCAAGCAGCTCTTCATCAGTAGCATCAGGATTACCTACTCGCTCAGCAAGTTCTGCACGACCCTGCTCAAGAATAGCATCCTTATTCTTCTCGATAAAAGCAGCCTTCTCTTCCTTAGTAAGACGAGCACTAACCATAATTGGATTACCAATCTTATCTACCATAGGCTGACCCTTAACAATAGCCCACTGAGTACAAGCTTCAACGATAGCAAGAGCACCTTCACGAGTAGTATAATCAACACCAAGCTCCTGAGCAATAGCCTTGATGTCATCAGTACCATCGTTAATAGCGTTCTCAATCTGATTGATGTTGTTAATAAACTGGATATACTCACCTACAGCAATACCCATAGCACGGGTTACAGGAGCAGTTACAGTGAACTTACCCTTTGTAGAATTAACGATAAGCTGAGGCTCATTATTACCTGAGTTCTTCTGACCAGCTACAACAGCACTAAAACCAAACGCAACTTTGTTACCAAGATTCATCATAATTTAAATGATTTAAAGAATTAATAAATAAAGTGAATTAAAAAAATATGTGGTAATACCACGTTAAATTTGTTGACCATCTTTATCAAAGTCACTACCTGGATTATCTCCAGAATCAGGAACTTCAACAATAGTATAATCTGCTGGGTCAAGGTCAATACCTTCAACAGATTTAAGTTCAGTTGTTTCCATAACACCCATAAGTAAATCACTTGCAATATCTCTAGCACCATAAACAAAAGCACGGTGACCTATTAATATACGAGGATATTTCTTATAAGTATCTTTAGTAAACAACTCAGCACTTTGAGCTTCACTAAAACTAAAATGACTAATAGCTTGTTGAACACGTTCTTTACCATTAATAACAAAAGTTCTAGTAAATTTATACTCAACAACATAATCTATTGGTCTAACAGGTACTCTAACAACAGGAAATTTACCTTCATTAGCAAGTTTTAAAGCTTGAATTTTATTTAAAGCTATAACACATTTATCATTAAGACCAAATTGATTATATACATTACCTTTTAAATCAGCGTAAAAACGAAGTGGGTAAACACCAACAACATCTTCATTTGTAATAGCCTCAGCTTTTTTAGCGGAAGTACACTTAACACAATAACTAGGAAGTTGTGTTTCATTATAA
This sequence comes from uncultured Erysipelotrichaceae bacterium, assembly GCA_902768065.1. Next base: position 13,042 of record CACXJP010000003.1, on the reverse strand, counting down.
ATGTTGTCACCGTCAGTATACTGATACTGAGGAGCATAATCTTTAGTGCATTCCCAAGTTACTCCTGCCCTCGATAACAACGCCTTTATAATATGAATATCAACACCAGTCTTTCCATTAATAACATGGATATGTTCTGCACAAGTACTAAAAGGTAGTTGCAAATCTTGAGCACGCATACAAATAGCTAAGCCATCTTCAATACTCTTAATACCACCTTTTTCACTTCTCATTAGTCGAGTAATAAGAGTTTCAGCCATAGCTCGCTGCTTATCATCGAATAAATTAATAGCACTAAGACCAGTAGTTGGTGTTCTGTGTTTTGTAGTAATTAATGCTTTACCACTTCCACCATTACTTTCTTTTTGTTCGTTCATTATTTCAAAGAGCATTTATTGTTTTACGTTGCAAAGATACAAATAATTTTTTAATCTGCAATAACAAAATCAAAATTATTTTCAGAAACGTCTATGTTTTCAATTTTATTAACTATTTTGTGATTTATAGACAATTCTCTATTTAATAATTTTTTATGTTCTAATGTAGATTTACAAAATATAGTATAAAGTTTGATAGTTTCATTAGGATAATTAACTTTAGTTAATCTATACATATAGGATTTAATATCCTCACACATAGGAGAAGTAATAATTATAACATCAACATCAATATTAAGACTTTTATCTGGACTATTGTTTGTCGACAAAATATTTATCTCTCCGTTATTGAATTTACTTTGATTTAACGTCATTTGAGCCTTATAGCCAATTTCTTTGGGCTTTCCTTTATTAACCCCTGACTTGACTAAAACAGGCTCTCCATTCGCTTGTTTAAGTATTATATTTTCTACTTTGTTGTGATAATCACCACAAACAACAGTATCAAACATATTATTAAGATAAGCTGTAACTTTCGCAGCAAATTCGCCATGATTATTAATAATTAAAATCTTTTCATTTTCATGTTCTTTACAAATTTCATATATTTTATTAAGTTTCGCACTATAATTAGTAAGAAGTTGATTTCTAAGACGCATCATTTCATAACATTTAGATGCTCTATCATTCAAAATATTAGGATTATAAGTAGAATCCAACATTTGATTATATTCTAAACTCATATCAAGATTTTCACTCCAACCATTTTCGTATGCTAATTTAGTACAAAATTGCATAGCAGATTCATTAGTTTGAGAATTACCAATACGAGCATACTTAATATTATCAAAGTTTTCAAATATATTAATAGTGGTAGTAATTTCTTTATTATAATATTCAAGAAGTTTATACTCTTCACTATCAACTGGAATATCTACACCAACCACAATTTCTTCTACGGGGCGGCTAATGCGTAACTCATCTATTTCATTTTGTTTAAACTCAGTTAAAGTAGGACAAATTTCGCTAAGACGAAGTCTATCTTCTTGATTAGCTAAAAGATTACTTAAAATAACAAGTTTGAAGTTACAACGTTCCAGCCAATTCCTAATAGAGGAATCAAACTTTTCAAGATTAAATATAATACCGAGAAAAGAGCCACTAGTCCAACGACCACTATCGAAAAAAGTACGAGTAAAAACTCTAATAATTTTTTCATCAAGTAGCCTTTTAAACTCTTTGTTGTTTTCTTCATCATCTTGTTTAGTTAAAAAATCAATAACATCAAGTCTACTATTAAAATCTTCTACTAAAATTACAGTAGAACAATTAGGAGACCTATTATAAATACGTTGGAGAATTAAAAGTAAAGGAACTTTATCATTAAGTGGAGCAGGACATATCATAGTACCTACTCCATTGTTTTTTCTCCAACTCTCAACAGCATTAGTAAAAATTTCATCAACAGTCATAATCTAACATTCTTCTTCATTATCAAACAAATCATTATACAATCCAAAACGTTTTTTCAATAAAAGTTTACCACTAACAGTTTTATGATTAACATTACCCTTTTGATTAGGAGATATTCCAAGTTTTATTGGATTTATGAATTTCATGCATTCATTATAATAATAAGCATAATTAATTCCTCTTTCCTCAATAGGCATATCATTAAGATTATTAAGCATAATAGAAGGAAGTCCTCCTCCAAGTTTACTCCTTTTACCAGTAATACTATCTTCTTTCTGTATAACAACTCCTTTTTGTGAAACATAAAATCTAAAGTGTTTTTGACAATAAACTGTAGTTATTTTACCATCTACAACTTTTTCATAACAAACTTTAAATTTACGACCAACATTTTGAGTTTTACAAAAATCCAATATATCTTTATGATTTCTAAGAGTATCCATAATAGGAACATTATTTGCAAAATACTCATATACAGCTTTAGCTACAATAGGCATATCATAACCTTTAGCATAATTCTTACGATACTGAAGAGGATCCATATCACCTTTAAATTCTTCATCACCGTTAGTTTGAATATCGAAATAATTATTCACATCTCTTCTAACTAGAATTTTATAATGTTCACCGTCAGCAGACATTTTATTATGCTCATTCCATTCCTTAGTTATACTTTCAAATACATCAATTTTATCATTAGGAATTTTAATCACAATACCATCAGTGTTTGCAGAAATGCAATGAATACCTTCTAACTCTAAAGATTCTATTAAACTTAGAGTCATTAATTGACCATTAATAGTAACTTTCATTTGAGCAAGTCTATCATATAGCCAAAACATATCGAAACCAAGTTTACCATAAATAGCATTAATAACAATCTTAAGAGCCTCAGCAGTCAAAGTATCATCTACACCTTCAATAATGTTTCCATTCTTATTTTTGTTATGTTTAGCTGCAACACGAGTTGTTTTAAAGTAATCTACCATTTTAGCAAATACTTTAGCATTCAGGTGTTTAGGAGCAACTTCATAAGCAATCATAATACTCGGATAATATGAAGTATAATCCCAATGAACATAAGTATATTTACCTTCAACAGATTTAAATATTCCAGGTGGGTCTTGAGTATGAATACCACCACATCCGATACTATACTTAGTTCCATAAAATTCAAACTCACGAGTAAAATCTGCTTTAGTAGTATGATAAATATAAACTTGCATCATATCATCAAGCAAATCTTGTAACTGTTTAGTTTTAAATTTAATATGAGGAAAAATAACTTTATTGAAACTTATTCTAGTTCTTTCTGTTCTTTTCTTTTCAAATTGACTTTTATGTAGTCCACTAAATTGACTATAGAATTTAACAAGAAGTTTATCAGAGATATTACTTCTAGCACTAGATAAACAATTAATTCCAAATGCTTTATGTAAACCATATCGTAGTTTAACTTCATCTGGATTTTGTCTAACCATTTCTCCTAATAGAAAAACATCATTACGATTATAATAAGTCATATCAGGAATATATTTAGGAAGAATACATCTATCAAAGTCAGAAGTAAGTAACTTTCTAACTTCTTCTATAGTCATTCCTCTAAATCTTTCTGTATTTTTATAATATATATCATATTCTTCTTCATCTATAGGAGGAAGATTAAAATCTAGAATTTTATGCCATTTAAGATTAACTGATGTATTTTTAAGACCTTTACTAAACTTTTGTCGTTCACCACTTTTATTATCAATAACAACACTAGCAGCTTTAAGTCCATAAACACACATCAAATCTACAGTAGCCCAAGGTAGTCTATAAGTACGTACAACTTCAAGTTTTTTATCATTATAAAATGCATCTTTGTCATTTTGCAAATCAATAAGTTTTTTACTGAAACGATAAAGAGCTTTAATAAGAGCCTTACTATTATCATAACGATTAAAGTTCATTAGAAAGAACCTAGTCATATTATCATCATAGTCAAGACTATTAAAACCATACATATCATATCTAATAGCTTCTTGTGTAACATTACCTTCAATTTCTACAGTATTATAAAAAGATTGCATATCATTAATATAAGCAACCCATTCTAATAACTGAGAATCATCTGTATCAGTTATATAAAATATCTTAACAGGAATTGTATCTAAACGCTCTTCGATTTCTGCAACAGACAATTTCTCAGTTAGAGGAATAGGTTTGTTTTTACTATTAACACAATCTTTAAATGTATTTAAATAATCTACAAGATTAATATAAATAGCTGAAAAGAAATTAGGTGTTACTTCTATATCATATAATCTAGGAATAATCATTTATATAATCATTATCTCATAATCATACATTTTACTCATAATACTATTATAATACTTAATTAAATAATGTTTGAAAACTTCAAAATTTTCGTCATTAGTATATTTAACAAGAGGACTATAATTTATAAAATATCTTCTACGAGTTTTTCTTTCACAAATTATAATATCAAGATATGGTTTTAAATCATCTACATTTAATATACGTCTTGCAGCATCACCACAGAGCATAATGTTCTTTATTTGGTGATTATTAATATCAGTTTCAAAATAAGTACGACATCTATTAATTATTTTAGTAGTTATTTCAATATCAAATTTTTCATTACATCTAATAAGAGGAACAGCATATAAGTTTTGTTCTAGCCCCCCCGTAGGAAGAATTGTGTTGATGATTGACACTTGACTACTAAAAGACATATCTTGTTTTTTATAAGCAGGTTTATCAACGTTAGGTAATACAAGAGCGTTTCCACTCCAAATATTACCTATACCGTTGATATTATGACCTTTATCATTAAATAGACGTAGCGGACAATTCTCGCAAACATTCATAAATAGATTTCTTTAATTTCTTAAATACTTTCTTAACAATGTTCTTAATCTTTTGTTTATTATCAGCATACTTTTTAGTATAACTAATATATTCATTTCTACATCCATTATGACGTCTTGAAGCTATTAATTTAGAAGTAATTTTATGATTTTGAAACAAATCAGTATAATCACCATCGCCTGTTATAAATCTTTTATGCGTACCAATACCAAGAAAACCACATTTATTACGACGTTTAATTCTAGCACTCAAACTTTTATTATATTCCATATTATTTATTAAGTTTTAAATATAATTTATTTTTACATCTACTACAAGCTACATACAATAGTCTATTAATAGTATCACAATCAGGTCTAATAACTCCATTGCTATCAAACACTATATCATCTACATCTACAAATACTGTATCATAAGTAGAACCTTGTGCTTTATGAGCTGTTAAACTAAAACCATAATCAATATCTCTATTAACTAAAGTTTTGCCAGTAGCATTTTTTAATTCAGTTAAAAGAAGACAACTTTCTTTAAACTTAAAATAATCTTTCCAACGTTGAACTCTAATATTAGATCTAGCATTTTTTGCAGCATTTATTAAATCATTAGATAATTTATAATACATATTAACACTAAATCTATCACTATGGTCTACAACAAATAAAGGACTACTTATAGCTCCACCGTATATTGCTTGAAATTTAACTAAAAATCCACGAATATTATAATCTGGATGAACATAATTAACTATATCATTAATAACATATTCTTCTGAATTAATAATTACAGTATCATTAAATTTATCAACAATAGTTGTACCACTAAGAATCAAATCGTTTTTAGTAAGAACAGATTTATCAGAATCTTTAATTATAAAATTTCTTATAAACTTATTCCAACCAGAAACACAAGAATTTGTATAAGCCACAAGTTTTGTAAACTCTATATTTTTAGTAAATTCTTCATCATTAAAATTAATTTTAACAGTATTTGTAAAGTCTTTTAGATTTTCAACAGAATATCCTTTTGTAAAAGAATCATTAAACTTACTACGATTTTTAAATATATAATTCAAAAAAGTATAAGTTCTGTTATCAATATCATATCTTAATAATGGAAGAATCTCACTAATAGGATTATCATCTCCTTGTCGAACAATTTGATTTAATTGACAAGTTTTAATATTTTTAAAAGCAGGACTATATTTTTCACCTATAGGAGGAAGCTGATAAGCATCTCCAATAAATAAAATCTTACATTCAACTTGTTTACAAAATTTCTCAATATAATATAATTCACCTCTACCAATCATAGAACTTTCATCTATGATAAGTAATTTAGGTTTATCTTCTATAATTTTTATTTTACCCTTAGTATCAAAAGGTGGATTTTTAATATCAAAGTTAACAGCATCATAATTAGGTCTAAAACCTAAACAACTAGCCATAGTAAAAGCTTTAACCCCAGCAATATTAATACTTTCTTTTAAAACTCTACAAGCTTTATGAGTAGGAGCAGATAATTTAATAACACTGTAGCTATAATTACAATTTTTAATTAAAGCTTTAACTAGATATGTTTTACCACTACCAGCAGGACCAGACAAAGCTCTTTTATAATCATTACTTTTATATTCATCATTTATAAAAGCAATAAGTTCTTTATAAGCAGCTTGTTGGTCTGCTGTAAATCCTAAAATACTAGCAGGGTTTTTACCATTAGCAGATGAAAACTCAGTAATATTCATAATTCATTATCAATAGTATCATAACCTTTAGGTTTAATACATTCATTAAATTCAAACATCATTTTACCATTATGTCTAACAATATAACCAGAACAAATCCAATTATTACAAAAAGGAACATATCTGTCTTGACTGCCAGGCATAAATTTAGCATCGCTTAAACTTCTAATATATCTTACTTGTCTACCTTTTTTATTAGGTTTTCTATCAAATACAAATACTACATCTTTCAACTCATAAGAGTTTTCAGTAAAGTCAAGCACAAGAATATCAGGATAACCTTTTTCAATAATATCAGGTTTAAGAGCCTTAACATCAACTTGAATTTTGAAATCCTCTCCGTCCATAATACAAACTCCTTGTACTAATTTAGTAGTGAGTTTTTTATTAGTATTACTTTTAATTATTTTCTTTTTTGCAAAATTAAATGTATTAAAAGTACCAAGAGTTAAATTATCAAAACGAAGTTTAGTCATAGTTATTTCTTCTTTTTATTATTTTTCTTCATATTGTTATTAGCTTTATCAGCTTTAACTTGTTTCTTAATTTCACGATTGTGAGTTTTAACTTCACCATCAGAAAAAGCATCGCTAACAACTATACCGCTTTTAATCAAACGATATCCAAGAATGTTACAAAGATAATCAATTCTTCCCCAAGTCTTAATACCAATAATAGTAGACTTATTAAGTTGAATTAACTTATTATGAGTATCAATTTTAGCAATGCGTGATACTCGACGCACATCTACATTTTCTTCGTGTTTCATCACTTTACAATGTTTAAAATTAATAATTAAAATATGTTCAAAAGAACTAGTATCCCAAGTAGGACTCGAACCTACACGCCTTACGGCATCAGACCTTAAAACTGACGTGTCTACCAATTTCACCATTAGGACAACCTGTAATACTACATTTCACGTAATATTATTTTTTTCGATTTCAGACTATTGATTTTAAATTGTTATCAGTTAATCGAAACTTATATAAAAATTTATTGTGTTACTTAAAATCACGTTAAACAAGAGTTATTTTTGTCCTCGTCTATCCAAAACTCAGCCAGAAAATCTTCCATATAAGGTTTAATCTCTGCATCACTCATAGAATCAAATATATCACCAATAATAAGTTTAGAACTATCATTAATCATAATTATACTTCTTCTATATTAAGTAATTTAGCATAATGATTATAATATTTAATTTCATAAGGAATATCTTCTTCATAACGAGTTTGATTAGCAATAATATCGTCAGTACATTCCTTACAAAAAGCACTATTAAGAACGGCAAAATAATAAATATTATCTGTATGTTCAAATTTATTATTACAATTATCACATACAATTATACGTTCTGTTTCGCCAGTAACACAACCAAAATTACATATATTTTTAGCTTCCTCATAACTCATTTCAATTATAAGAAAACCTTTATCGTTTTCGTATTTTTTAGCCATTATAATAACTTATTTAAATGTGATATATATTTACCAAAAACAAAAACAATCATGAGAGGAAATAAAATCCAACCGAGCATAATACATATAGGCATAGCAATACCAAAATGTAAATCGTCAAACGTTTTCGTTCCATATAAACCAAAAGCAGATAATATAATATAAATAATTAAAATAATCATAATATTTATTTTATTAAGTTATATAAAAATAGTTCTACTACTTTCACAAGCAATAGAACTTAGGAAACAAAACCTAAAACAATCTAGACTTATTCTTTCAACCTCTGTTGATTAAATCAAAAAATAACTAAAACCACTATTATCATTTCCAACTTCAAAATCTAAAACATTTATGAGCCTAAAGACACAGAATAAGTAAGATTGCTATAACAATTAAAAGAATTACATTAAATGTACGATGAAAGTTCAAAAGAATTTTAATTTTATCAGTTTTAATAACAATACCTTTAAAATCCTGAATTAAACCCTTAATTTTAACTTCTAAACTATCTAATTGTTCTCTTTTAGTTTTAATATTTTCATGTGCATTAATAAGTTCCTTTTTAAGCTCATTAACATGATTAGCACTATCTGCTTGTTCATTTAGAGCAGAAGTAAGTTCTTGAATTTTACGATTTAAACTACGTTCAGACTTGTCTTTACGAAGAATAATAGTAATTAATTCATCAACAGTTTTTTTGCCAAGACTAGTCCTTCTAGCCTTTAACTGCGCCTCACTCGCAGCATGATTTAATTTACCCATAATAAAATTAATTTGATTGTTAATAAATATAATAAATATAATAATAAAAGAATAAACAAATTAAAAAGTATAACTATTATCACTAACCGTCATACTTAAAGAGTTCCAAATTAAAAATATAACAAATAAATTAATAATTAGTAAAAAATGAACAATATTACCTCTGTAATATATAAATAAATAAAAAACAATAACTCTTGCGCTTCTAGCAGGACTTGAACCTACGACCCTCTGATTAACAGTCAGATGCTCTAACCAACTGAGCTATAGAAGCAATATAAATATCTAGTGTACTAATATTATTTCCGTCTCTGCATACACTGTCCGTATTATAATAAGTTCCACTAGTTGTACTCTCAACGAGAATCGAACTCGTATGCCAAGAATGAAAATCTTGTATCCTAACCATTAGATGATGAGAGCAAATTTTAAAACGCAGAGCACGAATACTATCTAGAGCACCGTGCTCTGAAACTCAATCTATTTATAGATGAGAAAATTATTCAAAAAGAATATCACAATCGGTATCTTCTTCTTCAACTTCAGTAAATTCTGCATAAGGGTCAATATCATCTAAATCTTGACCAAATATTTCAGAATCAATTTCAACTGCACCAGTTTCAAAATCTTCCATATTAGTAATCTATTTAAAAAGAGTGGGAATAATATAAGAAAATTTATCAGGTTATTCATCTTTATTTATCTACGGCAGAATTGATTCCCACTCTTTATTGTTTTCGATTGCAAATATAGTAAAAATGTTTCTAATTTCTTCTACGGGGCGGCAATATTAACTATTTTTTAACATTATTTTATTAATATTTTTGGATTATCAATAAAACTAATATTAACATAACCAGATTTATATGATACATCATCTCTGTCTTCATTAATTTTTTCTAGATAATTATAATTTATTTTTACAATACAATCAATATTATCTATTTCTCCAACAGTTACATCTTTAATATTATATTCTTCATAACTATATATAAAATCTTTTAAATTCTTTAAAATATAATCCATATTTATATCATCAACAGATATAATAGCATTAGCATCAACTAACATTTCTAAAACATGATTAGCTCTTAAATCATTATAATCATAATTGAGAGAAATATGTTTAAATATCTCAGAAATAACTAGATTTTTATTATTATTTTCTGCTGTTCTTAAAATAGCATCAAGTATCTTTTTATTAATCATAATTTTATAAATTTTAATTGTCATTTAATTCTAAAGTTGAAACAGATAATCTTGCATAACCTCCATCACATACAGTAGTAAGAATAACATGATTATTTACAGTATCAACGTAATGAACTATTTCATAGTCTGCATTAACTGAATTAGAGTTAGAATTACAAGAACTAAAAAGATATACTACTCCAATTAGAAGTAGTATATCTATAATTAAAGTATTCATCGCATTTTATTTTTATATTTTCTACCAAGTTTTTTACATATATCTTGACTAACATCAGAACTAAGATAACTTTTATATTCTTTTCCTGTATTTTTACTTGTTTTAATAATATAACAAGAACCAGAATCAGAAATATAAATAGGATAACTTATTCCTTTAGCATCAGTCCAAGTAAAACCAGTATTTACAGGAGCAGATGAATTGGAATTCACCCGCCCCGTAGAAGAAATTGAAGAATATGTATTTCCTTCACACTTATAACTTTTATTATCATCAGCATTAATAACAAAATTAACACTAATAATAAATGCCATCAATAATAATAATCTTTTCATATTAAATTTCAATTTGTTGAGGACTATTTTCCCAAGTAATTTCAGGATGAGAATTTTCATCTATAATTAAACAATTTTCATAATCATTTTCACTTACAAAAACTAAAGATTGTCTTATAGGTTTAATATTATATAAAGCTAAAATACCATATTTATCTCTAGCTATCCAAAGTTTAGCTTTTCTATTCATCTTATATTTGTTATTACTATCATAGTTAAACAAAATATAGAACCTGTAATACCAATTATAGTACATACAAGTCCTATAAGAACTTTATATTTTATAAGAAACTGTTTCATAAAGCTATTCTTCTAGGAGAACCTTTATAACTGTTTTTCTTAAAATTAATAAGAGCAAGAGCGAATGCTCTACGTTCACTATTAGCACAAATAGTTACAGGATGAGAAAGCTTATCAGACTTTCTAGAGCTTTTATAAAAATAAATCATAGTTATTGTTTTAATTATTTAATTGTTATAATTTTAAATAAAAGTGGAACTGGCATTACACCAGTTCCACAAAGAATCTAAAAGATAAATAATATTATTAAATACCCATCAAAGCCTTCTTAACTTCGTTAATATCATTAATATTACTCTTAGTAGTACGAATGTTAACTACGTGATGATAGAACGTATCGTTCTTTACAACACGTCCTTCACTCTCACTACGGCTGAAAGGATTCTTATAAACGCTATCCTTAGCAACTTTCACGATAACAACATCCATAATAGCACCAGACAGAAGTACTTCCAAACTCTTTGGATGCTCCTGAATATGATTAATAATCTTACGATAATCATCACAAGCACGGATAGCACCAATAAGATTAGAGAACAATTCCATCACTACATTAATGGTACCCTCAACATAATTACCGTTTCCGTCATTACGCATAGCCTTAATAGGTTTATCTATAGACAATGAAACACGATAATACATTTCACCAGTTTCTTCAGATACCTGGTCAGTAACTTTAACGCCTTCAATCTTAACGTTTTCAACTTGTTCAGCACCATTCTTCAGCAATTCAGCTACAATTTCTTTCTGTGACATAATCTTTAATTTTTAAATTGTTAATAAAATAATTAATAAATACAATATATGATTCGCGAAATCATCTAAGTTATTCTTTATTATAATATAGTGTTACAATTAAAAGTGAAGGAGTAGGAATATTATTACCTACTCCAACACTACAATTAAAATCATAACAACTACTACAAAGGACAAATACAATAACCACTATATGTTGTATGTTCATCTATTTTAACAAATAGAAGATTACCATTAGCAGTTATACTAATAATTTTATCTCCATTAAAATGAATAGGAGTATTATTATATCTTAAAAGTTTAAACTTCATGTAATATTTTATTTTAAGTTGTTATTTTTGCTACTATTAAATGTTATATTAATATTAATATTATATTTATAATTATAAAACATTTAAGTTGTTAATAATTTATCGCATAATGCAGATAACATACTTATGATTATAAGTGTTGCCCAAAATGTTGCTTTATCATATCTATCTTTATATAATGATATAAAAAGAGCTATTACACAAGCTATTATTACTATTATTGTTATTGTTGACATAATTATAAATAATTAAGTTATTAATGTTAATGTTAATATAAAATAAAAGAAAATAAAAAGAAAATTTAAAAACAGTATATAGTAAAATTATAATAGTATATAATATATAATATATATAATATATATAATTAATATATAATATTAATATATAATATTAAAAATAAAATAATACTGTTATTAGAAGAATTAAGAGAATTAAAAGAGATAAAGATAGAATTAGCAGTAATATAGATAATATAATTAATAATAATATAAATAATACAAAAGAGAATGATAGGTGTGGAGATAGGCTGCCTCACACACTTATACATTCTTCTATTCTTCTACTTTATTCTTTTACTCTATAAAGTCAATACGATAAGAGTAATCATCAACATTTTCATAATAATGACACTCTTTCACATCACGATTATCAATATCATTATACTCTAACAATTCAAATCCAGGGTCTGTAAATTGTATTGATACTTGTCGAGTTAATTCTAATGATAATACTATTTCTTCTGCTGCCGTATCACAACATTTTACTACATTTATAAGCATAAGTAAGGTATATTAAATTTAATATTAAGTTTTTCTGATAATTTATGAGCAATATCACAATAATGATTCTGTAATTGATACTGATAATATGCTTCATTATCTATAAATAAATCTAATGGCATATTATATTCTTTCGCTGACTTAACAACGTCTTTATAAAGTTCTTTCGCTTTATTCTTGTATTCAATTAATATATTATAGTACTGTTCTTCACTCTCGTTTAAGACTTTAATCGAATATCTATTAATGACGTTATTCCAAATCAATATTGTTCTCATATCGCTTACAATTTTAATTCAAATCATTTTAATAATTTTCCAAATTCTCCAAATTCTCCAATTACTTACAATGCTTATCAAACGCTTATAAGACGTGGTGCAACTGGTTTGGCTGAACTTGTTTTGTTGAGAGTAAGACTTGTTTTGTTGAGCGTGAGATT
>CACXJP010000002.1 GCA_902768065.1 uncultured Erysipelotrichaceae bacterium | reverse complement strand
TATTGTTGTTGTTGGAGGTATTTTAGTATTAAATACTAAATCTTGTATTGAAGGACAAATTGAGCTTGCTGAAAGAAAGAAAAGAGCTCTTGAAGGTAAAAATAATCCAACTACTTCAAGTGATGTTATGACTCAACCAACAACACTTGATTATAGTGAAAATAGTTTTGTAAGTGATTATAGTGAAAATAATTATGCTAATGATTATAGTGAATATGTAAATGATGATATTTATTATACTTTATTAAGTGCTAAGGACAAATATGAATCATTATTGAATAATGGCGATTCTGTTTCTGAAAAGATGATTAATAATGGAGTTAAATTAAATGTAAATAATTCGGGATTTATTGATCATGGAGTAAAAGGAATTTATCAATTAATATGTGATTATGTATCTGCATATGAAAAGAGAGACTATGATACATGTTATAGTTCTGGTAAACAACTTAGTGAATTTACACATAATCTATCAAAGCCATTTATGTATAGTTTATTAGTTAGTGATAAATTAGATAGTGAATATCAAAGTCAAATTAAATGTGATGAATTTGGTAATTTTGTATATCAATTAGGTAATATTACTTTAGAAAATGGTAGACAAATAAGAATTATTGGTCGAAAAGATCCTTTATTTGGAGAAAATAATTTGAGTGATGTTAATTCTAGAATGAAATGGATTGAGACTATCCCATCAATTATATTTAATAAATATTCACAAGTAAAAAATAATACAAATGATGGAGTTTGTTATATTATTAATGAGACTATGGCAGAAGATTGTTGTTATGAAGAGTTTGATGCCCTTTTAACAGAGGGAGCTTCTGAATATTCTTTTGATAAGACTGATGCAACTATACTATCTAAAAATGATGAATATGTATTTGCAAAAGGTTATGATGTTTATGGTTTGCTTGACTATAATCAAAAAACTCGTTATGAAAGAATGAGTGTGGTTAAGAATGCACTTTCAACACATCAAGCTGATGTTTTATACTTAGATAGTTGTGCTAGTGATTTATATAATAAACAAACAAATAATGGTTATAATAAATAATAGTTTCAAACTATTATTTTTTTTGGTATAATTTATATAGTTCGGAGTGATTGATATGGATTTTATTATTAATGATTTTGAGGGGCCTCTTGATTTATTACTTCATCTTATTAAAGAATCAAAGATGGATATAATGAATATTGAGATAGAAGAGATTACTAAACAGTATATGGATTTCTTGGATAAGCAGGAAAAGATGAATTTAGAAATATCTTCTGAGTATTTAGTTTTAGCTTCTGAATTATTAGAAATTAAATCTAGATTATTGCTTCCTAATAATAAAGATGAATCTTTAGAAGATGAAGAAGACCCTAGAGATGAATTGATAAATAGATTAATTGAATATCAAGCATATAAGAATATTACAAAACTATTACAAGATAAGGAGTTATTGAGAAAAGATATATATACAAAGACTCCTGAAAATATTAATAATTATGTTGAAGAATCTCATGAGATACATGCGGATGTTTCTTTGGATGATTTAATTAATGCTTTACAAAAATATTATCAAAGAAAGGCTGATAAAAAACCTTTAAATACAAAGGTTACTATAAATGAAATATCTGTAACATCTAGAAGACATGATATTAAGAGATTATTGAAGGATAAAAAGAGAGTTTCTTTTTTTGAATTATTTCCTGTTGTTTCTAAGGAATATATTGTTGCTACATTTTTAGCAATACTTGAGATGGCAAAAAGTAGAGAATTAATCATAAAGCAGGAAAAGAATTTTGATGATATAATATGCGAGGTGAGTGACAATGAATAAGGCTGTTCTTGAAGGGTTGTTATTTGTAGTTGGAGAAGATGGGCTTACTCTTGAGCAAATAGAAGATGTTTTAGGTGTAGATGAAGATACTGCTAAAAGTTTGATAATGGAATTGAAAAAAGATTATGAAGATGAAACTAGAGGGTTAAGGATAGACTTTTTAGGTAATAGATTTAAAATAACTACAAAGTTTGAGCATAAAGAGTATTATCAAAAACTCATAGAAAATCCAGAGACTAATTTTTTGAGTCAGGCTGCATTGGAGACTTTAGCAATTATTGCATATAATGAACCTATAACTAGAATTCAAGTTGATACTATTAGAGGTGTTGGGTCTACTTCTATAATAAGAAAATTGGTTGCAAAGGGATTTATCAAAGAGAGTGGGAGAAGTGATATGCCTGGTAGACCAATTCTTTATGAAACAACACATGAGTTTTTAGATTATTTTGGTTTGTCATCAATAGAGGAATTACCAAATATTGATGATATTATAAATAGTGTTGAAAAAGAAGATGACGATAATAAGGATTTATATACATCAAAATATTCTGAAATAGAAGAGATTGATAATTAATCTCTTTTTTATTTGATTTTTATTATTTATATGTTATAATTTCTTTAGTCATCAATGCTTCCATGGCGGAATTGGTAGACGCGGCAGACTCAAAATCTGCTTCTAGCAATAGAGTTCCGGTTCAAGTCCGGATGGGAGCACCATTTATAAAATAATAAGACTATTTGGTCTTTTTTTATTTGACTTTGATTTTTTCATAGATTATAATATTTTTGCTTTTTTGGGGGGGGAGGAATCACTGTGAGTGATTTAGAGAATGATATTGATAGAGCAAAAGAAATATTGAATTATTCATCTAGTAGATTCAATAAAATGACTAATTATAGTAGAATATATCAAAATACTACCGAAAATGTTAAAGGCTATATGAAATATTTTAATGGTAATAATAACTCTTCATTGGTTCCTGTTTCTTCAGGTGACCAATTGGTTGAAGCTATAATATGTAATTATGATGATATAACATGTTTTGATATTAATAGACTTGCAAAGTATTTTGTAAAACTAAAAATAGTAGCTATATCCAATTTTTCAAAGAGTGATTATATTAGGTTTATGTATGATGATATGTTTAATGAAGAAATGTATTGCTATTTAAGATATTTTTTAGATGATGATACAAGAGAATTTTGGGATACTTTATTAAAGAAGTTTGGTCGTGAAAAAATAAAGTATTATTTATTTAGAAGATTAGCAGCATCGAATAATAGTCATTTGGGTACTGATTTTTATAGATATTGTGCACGTAATTATACTAGTTTATTTGATGATGATAATTATAGAAAGGTTCAAGATAGAATTGATGATATTGATATCAATTATGTTGATTCTGATATTATAGATCTACCTAATGTACTTGATGATAAATATGATTTTATTAATCTTACAAATATTTATCAGTATTTTAATCAGGATGTTTTTTCTGGGAATGATAAGGTTTATTGTGATGCTGTAAATGAACTTATTAAGAATAATTTAAATAAAAATGGTAAAGTATTAGTTTCTTATTTGTATAGATGTTGCTTAAATGATTTATATAGATATAGAGACAAACCATTAGTGTATGCAAGAATTATTAATTTTATAAAGAATACTCCTTCATTAAAGAATATTCACGATAAATATTCTAGGTTAAATACTGTCAGTGAAAAGTTCTCTTTTTTTAGAAAGTTTCAACTACTTAGATGGTTAGATGATTCAAAGCTATCTGTTGGAGAGGTACTTGAGTTTGATTTGGGAGAATCAGTGGATGATAAAGATTTAGTATTAATATATAAAAAATCTTCTAGAAAATAGTTTTTTATGTTATAATTTAATTTGTAATTTTGAGAGAGAAGTGAAATTATGGGGTTATTAATTACTTTTTTATTGGGACTATTTTTTATTATTGGTAGTCTTGTTGTCAGCTTTTCTAAGAATACTAAAACTATTGAAAATATATCAATTTCAGTGGCTCTTGGAACTATGACATCTCTAATTGTTTTTGATTTATTTCCCGAAATGTTAGAACATATGAAGGGAATTTCAATAATATGGATTGTATTATTAATATTATCAGGAATTGTAATTCTTAAACTTTTAGATTTATTTGTTCCAGAACATGATCATGAACATGGATTTCATCACGATTGTAGTGAAAAAAATCTTGTTCATATTGGAATTGTTTCCTTGGTTGCGATAGTTTTACATAATGTTATAGAAGGTATGGCTGTTTATAGTATCTCTATTGATTCATTTAAAACAGCAATGTTTGTTGCATTAGGAGTAGGACTTCATAACATACCTATGGGTATGATTATTACTTCTACGATGGAACATGAACCAAAGAAGTATAGAATTATTTCTTTGTTGTTAGCGACATTTTCTACTTTTGTTGGTGGGTTATTAATGTTTTTTATAAGTTCTATAATAAGTGATTTTGCTATTGGTATACTAATTTGTATTACACTTGGTATGATACTATATATAGTTATTTTTGAGCTTATACCTCATGTATTACATGGTGATAATAAGAAATTATCTTTAATTGGGATATTATTTGGAATTGGAATAATATTAATTAGTTCTTTATTTGAATAAAAAAATAGATACGTTTTAGCGTATCTTTTGTTTTTTTATGTTATAATGATACTAGGAAGACAAGGAGAGATTATCATGGAATTTGTTACTTTAACAGAAAAAGAATTTTTAGAATTTTCATTAAATAGTCCGATTACTAGTTTTTTTCAACAACCTTTATGGGCTGAAATTAAAAAAGATAATGGTTGGGATCATTATTTTGTTGGACTTAAAGATAAGAAGAAAGTTGTTGCGGCTACTTTGTTATTGTCAAAGAAAATAAAGTTTTTTAAAACTATGTTTTATGCACCAAGAGGTTTTTTAATAGATTATGATAATTTTGAGATTTTGGAAAGGTTTACTGAAGAAATAAAAAAATTTCTTAAAGATAAAAATGCTTTATTTTTAAAGATAAATCCATACATAGATTATCAAGGACGTACTGTTGATGGAGAAGTTGTTCCGGATACTCAAAGAGATGATTTAATGGATGAGTTTAAAAAGTTAGGATTTGTTCATAATGGTTTTTATATTGATCAAGATAAGAAAGATGATTTGGAACCTAGATGGATTTCTGTTTTGGATTTAGAAGGTCTTAATTCAATTGATGAAGCATATAAGAATATGAGAAGTAGTACAAAGTGGAGAATTAATAATTCTAAGAAAAATTCTTTGGAGATTGTTGAAGCAGATTTAGATAATTTGTTTGAATTTAAAAATTTGATGAAGCATACTGCTGAAAGAAGAGAATTTGTAGATAGACCATTATCATATTATCAGAATATGTTTAAGATTTTAAAAGAAAAAGATTTAGTTAAAGTTCTTCTTGTAAAAATTAATTTTAAGAAATTATTGGATACTTCTAAAGAAAATTTAAAAGAAACTCTTGAGAAAAAGAAAAATTTAAAAGAAAATGCTAGACGTGAAAAACAATTAAAAGAATTAAATTTGGAACAAGAACGTTTTGAAAATAAAATAAAAGTATTAGAAGATACAATTAAAGAATATGGTGAAGAAAAGATTATTGCTGGTGGATGGTATATGCTTTATGGTAGAGAAGTTAATTATCTTTTTGGAGCAAGTTATAAGCAATTTATGAAATATAACTCTCAATATTTATTACAATATGAAATGATTGATTATGCCATCAAAAATGGATATAAGGCATTTAACTTTTATGGAATTGATGGTAATTTTAATGAAGATTCTAAAGGATATGGATTGTTTGATTTTAAAAGAGGTTTTAATGCTTGTGTTCACGAATTAGTAGGAGAATTTGATTTGATTATAGATAAAGGAAGATATAAATTGTATAGAGTAAGTTTTGCTCTTTATAGAAAAATAAAAAATATTTTTAAATAGATTATGTTTGGATGGTGAATATGAAAAAGGTAATAAAAGGGATTTGGAGTTTTTTAGAAGTTATTATTTTAATATATGTTGTTATAATGACTTTATTTTTCTTAAATAAAAATAGATTTGGATTTACTGAAATTGGAAATCGTGTTTTTGTTAGTGTTGATAAAGATATTGCTAAGGAAGTTAGTGGTTCTAAAAACTTAGATTTGATTATAATAAGAAAAGGTAAAGAGATAGATAATAAAAAAGATACTTTTTATTATTCTTCCTTAAAAGATAGATATGTAGTAAAGAAAGGTAAAGTAACTGTTGATAATAATAATGCATATTATGTTAATGATTCTCTTATATCTAGTGAGAGGGTAATAGGTAATAAGTATTTGAAAATACCATTAATTGGGGGATTTTTGAGAGCAATTGAAGATAAGTTAGGATTTATTGCATTTGTTTTTTTACCAATTTTCTTAGTATTTATTTATCAAGTATATGACTTTGTAATTTCTTCAAAAAAAGAGCATAGGAAGGCAATCGAAATAGTTGCAAATGAAGAAATAGTTGATGATGAAATAATATAAGAAGTGATTTTATGGAGATAGAAGATATTTATAGGTATTTAGTTGGAGGATATTATGGTGTTAGCTTAATGGATGAATATCCTCTTAAAGAATTTGTTTTAAAAGATATAGATGAATATATAAAATGTTTTGTTAAGGATAATCCTCTTGATGATTTTGATTATAAAGAAGAGGCACTAAAAGTAAAAGATAATGTTAGTGATAAAGTTAAATTACAAGACGCCTTATTAGTTTTAAACAAGATTAATGGTTCTATGGATCTTGTTTTCTTAATTAAGAAAAGATTGAAGAAGTATGATAAAAAATAGTTTTACTTTTGATATTTAAAGATTTATAATAGATTATTAATTGAGGTGATAGTGTGGGTTTCTTTGGTTGGATATTATACATTTTTTGTGGTGTTTTATTTTATTTTGCTATTGAGTTTATTAATAATAAGATTACTTTAGGTAAAGTTGATAAAATTGTTTTTCTAAATGTTTTTAATATAATTGTTTCGGGTCTATTATTTAGATATTCTATTAGATATACAGATAATATTTTTTTGGTTTTTGTTTTTGTGATGTTAACTGATATTATTTATAATACATATATTGTTGATAGAGATTTTTTTGATAATGATAGTGGCGGTATATATTATTATATTGGGCTTGTTATTACAGGTTTTATTATTAATCAAGAATTTATAAATAAAGTAAATAATGTCTTTTTAAGTGGTAATGAATTTAGACTTGTTTTATGGCTATTGATTATTATATATTTTTATAATTTATTTAAAAATGAAAAAATCCTTCAGAGAAAAGATTCAAAAGAAAAGAAAGTTATGAGTGTAAATAACATTTTAAATAATTATGCTAAATTTAAGTATACTTATTATGATGATTGTGATCATGATAATAAAGTTATTTCAAATATTTTATATGCAATTATGATTTATGAAGATAATAATAAAAATAAAGTTAGAAGAAATATAGATAATTTTATGTTTAAGATTAATGGAAAAAAGAATAAACTTGGGATTATGCAAGTTGAAAGTAAGAAGTTTATAAGTGACAGTGAAAGTATAGATATTGCTTATAAGAAAGTACTTAAAATATACAATAGTACTAAAACAAAGGATATAAACAAGTTGTTTGATAAATATTACGGTTATAACAATGAGGATGTAAAATATATATATGAAATAATAAAAAAATTATAGTTTTAATTCTTTTGTTTTTATGATATATTCTTATTGAAGGTAGTGATATAGTGAAAAAAATTATAATGATGGTAACTGTTTTTTTAGTTTTTGTTTTATGTTGTACTGCTTGTAAAGGTGATGTTACAAGATCTTTGAGACATGAAGGTTATTCTTATGGGGTTGAATTTTCTTGTGATGCTTTTTTTCCTAAAGATAAAGAAGATACAAGTTATGATAAAATAAAGTATTTAACTCCTTCACATGTTATTACAGAAGATGGCAAAATATATGAGATATCTATGGAAAGAGCATATTCTAATGAAGAAAATTGTAAATTAGCTGATACTAAACTTGAGGTTGCGGCTGTTTTTGATAATTCTATTTTTAAGGCTACTGATGGTAAGATTTATTATTTAACTGGTGATAGTTCTACTCCTTACACTGAGGTGACTGCTCAGGATAATTCATATGAATTATATAGTTTATTGTTAAGTCAATTAGGTGTATTAAAAGTTGAAACTGTTGATGCAAATACTGGTACATATTATGCTTTGAATTCAAATGGAAACGTATACATATATAATGTAGGAAAGGAAGATAGAAATTTACCTCTTAGAATATATGGTACATCTGTTGTATTTAAAAGCTCTGATTATGGTGGAGATATAATAGATTTTAATTATGCTGGAAATAGTCCTGCTACTTATGTTAAAACTAAATCAAAGATATATAAGATGACTGCTGAAAATGGTGCTGAATGTACAAAATATGCAGATGTTGAGTGTAAGTATGCAATCAGAGAATCTGAATCTTACACAGAATATAAAGATTATTATTTGGGATTTAATGGTTATACTGTTATTACTACTTATGGTAGAATATTTTCTGTAAATAAATAGAGACTTTTGTCTCTTTTTTCTTTGTGATATAATATGTTCATGTGAGAGGTGATACAATGCTTTTGTGTGATAAATGGAGTGAATATGAATTAATAGATGCATCTTTGGGAATGAAATATGAAAGATGGGGAGATATATTTTTACTTAGACCAGATCCTCAAGTTATTTGGAATAATGGAGATTTATATGAAAAGTATTTTAATAAGATTGATGCTGTTTATCATAGAAGTAATAAAGGCGGTGGACATTGGGAAAATATTAATGTTGTTCCAGCGTCATGGGTTATTAAATATGATAATCTTACTTTTAATATTAAACAAATGGGATTTAAGCATACCGGATTATTTCCTGAGCAATTAATTAATTGGGAATTTATGATTAATAAAATAAAAAATAGTGGCAGAAAAATAAAGGTACTTAATCTATTTGCATATACAGGTGGAGCAACTGTTGCTTGTCTTTCTGCGGGTGCAAGTGTTACTCATGTTGATGCTTCTAGAGGAATGGTTGATTGGTGTAAAGAAAATGTAAAAGCATCTGGATTTCAAGATAGAGAGATAAGATATTTAGTAGATGATGTTGTAAAATTTGTAAAGCGTGAGATAAGACGTGGTAATAAATATGATGCAATAATTATGGATCCTCCAAGTTATGGTAGAGGTGCAAATGGTGAAGTTTGGGATATTGAAAAGAATTTAAATTATTTAGTAGAGCTATGCTCTGAAATATTAAGTGATAAGCCATTATTCTTTTTGATTAATTCATATACTACAGGATTAAGTTCTTATGTACTTAGAAATTTACTTGATATTAATGTTAATAGAAAATATCCAGGTAAACTATCATGTGGAGAAGTAGGGATTCCAATTACTAATAGTGATTTGGTTTTACCTTGTGGTATATATGGAAG
This sequence comes from uncultured Erysipelotrichaceae bacterium, assembly GCA_902768065.1. The sequence goes on along the minus strand of CACXJP010000002.1, from coordinate 71,701 downwards.
ATGGGAAGAAAATGAGTAATTTGAAAATATTATATGAGGATAATCATATTATTGTTGTTGTTAAGCCATTTAATGTCTTAAGTCAAGGTGATAATACTGGTGATTCTTCAATTATGGATATGATTAAGGATTATATTAAAATTAAATATAACAAACCAGGAAATGTTTATTTGGGACTTGTTCATAGACTTGATAGGCCTGTTGGTGGAATAATGGTTTTTGCTAGGACTAGTAAGGCTGCTTCAAGATTAAGTAGAGATTTTAATGATCATAGTATTGATAAAAAATATTTAGCTATTGTAAAGGGTAAGGTCTCTGATAGTGGTGAATTTATTGATAAAATAGATAGGAATAAAAATGGTAATTCTTTTATTTCTGAAAATGGAAAATACGCAAAGCTTAATTATAAGTTAGTTGAATATGATAAGAAAAATGATTGTAGCTTAGTAGCTATTAAATTGGAGACAGGAAGACATCATCAAATTAGAGTTCAATTTTCTTCAAGAGGACATTATTTGCTGGGTGATCAAAGATATGGTGTTCAAGATAATAAACAAATATGTTTGTTTTCATATTATTTATCTTTTACACATCCAGTTACTAAGGAGAAGATGGAATTTTTTGATTTGCCACCTGAAATTAGTTATTGGACATTTTTTACACTGTCAAAAAATGTATCGATTATAAAACATTTGCATTTGTAAATGTTTTTTGTTAGAATTAATTTAGATTATATAGAATAAAGGGAGTAGATTATATGAGTTTTGATTTAAAATGGTTTACTACATTACCAGGTATTTTTATTACTGTTGGTGTATTGTTACTTATTGTAGCATTAGTAATTTTGATTGTTTCAGGGAAAAAATCTAAGAAAGAGAAAAAGGCAATGGAGGATAATGCTAGTCTTCAGCCTGATTTGAATAATGTTATTCGCAATTCTGATTCAACTCAGACTAATGAGCAGATAGGAACTCCTATTGTTACTCCTGGGGTAGCTGTTACTCCGATGGCTGCGCCAGTTGGACCTGAAGTTCCAATGGGACAAGCAATGCCAGAAATGGTAGCACCTGCACCAATGGGTCCAGTAGGGCCAGGAATGGTAGCTCCTGCTCCAATGGGTCCAGCAGGACCAGAAATGGTAGCACCTGCACCAATGGGTCCAGCAGGACCAGAAATGGTAGCACCTGCACCAATGGGTCCAGTAGGACCAGAAATGGTAGCACCTGCACCAATGGGTCCAGCAGGACCAGAAATGGTAGCACCTGCACCAATGGGTCCAGTAGGACCAGAAATGGTAGCTCCTGCTCCAATGGGACAAGCAATGCCAGAAATGGCAGCACCTGTACCGGTTGTTCCAGAAACACCTGCGCCTGCAGCACCAGCGATGCCAGAAATGGTAGCACCTGCACCAGTTGTTCCTGAGGTACCTGCACTTGCTCCTGAAGCACCAGCAATGCCAGAAATGGCAGCGCCTGCACCAGTTGTTCCAGAGACACCTGCGCCTGCAGCACCAGCAATGCCAGAAATGGCAACACCTGCACCAGTTGTTCCTGAGGTACCTGCACTTGCTCCTACAGCACCAGCAATGCCAGAAATGGCAACACCTGCACCAGTTGCCCCACAGGCACCTGCAGCACCAGCTGGAGAACCTGTTATATATGGTGGAGTAAATCCTACTTCTACAGTTACAGATGTTAATGTTAATAACAATCAACCTCATCAAATATATGGTGGAGCTGATCCGCTTGAGAATACACAACCATTACCTGCAGTACAAGCAGTTAAAGCAGTTAAACCGGTAGCACCTGTTCCAACACCTGTTATTACAGCTCCTGAGGTAGCACCTGCACCTATACAACAATAATTATTTAAGTTTTATAAAAAAGTAGATTTATCTACTTTTTTTCTTTATGTATTTTTTAAGGTGACTAACTATTAGAAGTCAATAGAAAATTTGAAAATTTTAATAGTTTGTTATAAATTGGAGATTATCCCATGCCAAAAAGATTTCACAAAGTGAAATTTCTGAAAAATTTAAGAATTAATTATTTCAATAAAGACGGATTAAAATTTTGATTGTATTTCTCAAGTGAGTAAATAACTCTAATAAGCTTTTTACAAACATGAGATAATGCAACTCTATGACATTTACCTTCAGAACGTTTCTTAAGGTAATAATCATAAAAAGTTGGAGAATATCTTAAAATAATCATAGCTGTATTCATTATGAAATATCTAAGATGACCTGAACCATGTTTAACCATCTTGCCATTAGATTCTAATGTACCAGATTGAATTACACTAGGTTCTAATCCAGCAAATGCCAACATCTTGTTTGGAGAAGAAAATTTAGTAATGTCTCCATATTCAGAAAGAATGGAAGCAGCTGATATTTCTCCAAGACCTGGAATAGATAACATTCTAGGGTTTAGTTCTTTGATAATTGTAGAAATTTGTTTATCTATAGGATCAATTTGATTATTAAAGTCATTGTAGATAGAAATATAAGTAGAGATAAGTAAGTCTGAGTTATCGTCGTAATAACCAACCGAATTTTTTGCGAGTTCTTTTAACTTGACAAATTTAGCATAAGTAAATCTGCCATGAGATACTTTTCTTAAAGAATCATAATCTTTCATTAAAGAAATGTGATAAGCATTTTTGTATTTCTCTAAGATGAATAATAAGGTAGTAGACAGTGTGTTATTGAAAAATGCTTTTATTTCAGGAAAAGACTTATCTAGTTCATTCGTCAAAAGAACAGCAAATTTACTTCTTTCTTTTATTAATAATTCTCTAGTTCTACATAGTGACTTTAATGAATTAATATGATATAATACCCTTGAATTTGGAATGTATGGGACAGACATTAGATAATTGGCCATAGCTAAGCTATCTGCCTTATCTGTTTTGGTTCTGCGTAAGCTTCGAGCTTTTAAAAATTGATGTACGACAAGAGGATTAATTTTCATGAAAGAATACTCTTGATTGGTTAAAAACAATTCCAAATTCGAAGAATAATGTCCAGTTGCTTCAAAAGCAATTCGGACAGATGATTTTTCATAGGGTTTCAATTGATTCAAAAAATATTGAAATCCTTTTTTGTTGTTTTCAAAAGAAGAATTTTCTACAATTACTTCACCTGCATTTGAGATAATGCAGAAATCGTGTTTGAATTTTGATATATCAATACCAATATAATATATCATTACAAAAACACCTCCTAATTAGTTTTTTTGCACTGACAGTTTGTCACAGATTTTCTAATCATGGAATCACGTAATCTAATAAAACATCGATTAGTAAAGAACTAACGTGTTAACTAACTAATTACCAATTAAAAATCCACAGTGCAATTTCATTATAAAATATATAATGAAAAATATAAATGAAAGGGATCAATCAAAAGGATATTTCCCTTAAGATTGATTATACGTGATTATATGAAGAAAGTATCAATTTTATCTTTACATTTAGGTTATGGCGGAATAGAAAAATCTATAGTTTCCTTAGCTAATTTGTTAGTTAAAAAGTATAAAGTTGAAATAGCGGTTTGTTATAAGTTGTATGATAAACCGGTTTTTGCTCTTGATAAGAGAATTTCTATTGTATATTTGAATTCTGATGATATTATTCCTAATCATAATTCATTTAGACAGGCATTAAATAATAAAAATATTCTTGATATTGTTAAAGAATCTCGTTTTGCTATTAAGGTTTTATGTCGACGTAAAAAAGGAATGGTTAATTATATTAAGAACTGTGATAGCGATGTGATTATTTCTACTAGAGATATCTTTAATGATTGGTTAAGTATTTATGGTAAAAAAGACACTATTAAAATTGGTTGGGAACACAATCATTTTCATAATAATTATAAGTATGCACATAGGGTTATTAATAGTTCAAAAAAATTAGATTATCTTGTTTTAGTTTCATCTGATTTATTGAAATATTATAAGAAGGAAATGAGTAAGTATAAGTGTATGTGTATATATATACCAAATTGTATTGATAGTGTACCTAAAGAGGTTTCAAAATTAAATACAAATAGAATAATAAGTGTTGGTAGATTATCACCAGAAAAGGGATATTTAGATTTGTTAAAGGTGTTTAGATTGCTAAAAAAGGATTATCCTGATTGGACACTTGATATTATTGGTGATGGTAAGGAAAAAGAAAATTTGGATAGATATATAAAGAAATATCACTTAGATAATTCTATTACTTTACATGGATTTCAAGGTAAGGATTATATTGATAAATTGATGAATGAATCATCTATATATTTGATGACATCTTATACGGAGTCATTTGGTATTGTTTTGATTGAAGCAATGAGTCATGGACTTCCATGTATTGCATATGATTCTGCTGAAGGTGCACGAGAGATAATTAATAGCGGTGAGAATGGATATTTAATAAAAAACCGTAATGCTGAAATGATGATAAAAAAAATTAGTGATTTAATTGATAATTCTTCTGAAAGAAAAAAAATAGGAAAAAATGCTAGAAACAGTATTTCTAAATATACAAGTGATGTTGTTGGAGAAGAATGGTATACACTTATTGAAGAGAGTGATGTTTATGAGTAAAAAAACAATTATATTTATTGCGTCGACAGGAGGACATTTAGAGGAATTGCTTCAGTTAAATAAAATGTTTGATAAGTATGATTATCATTTAATTACTGAAAAGACTAAATCTAATGAGTATTTAGAAAATGTTTATAAGAACCATGTTGATTATTTATTATATGGTACAAAGTATCATATTTTATCATATCCTTTTAAACTATTATTTAATTGTTTTAAGAGCTTGTTTTTATACTTAAAATATAGTCCTGATTATATAGTAACTACTGGTACTCATACTGCAGGTCCTATGTGTTGTATTGGAAAGATACTTGGAAGTAAAATAATATATATTGAAACATTTGCTAATATGGTTACAAAAACTACTACTGGAAAATTATTGTATCCCATAAGTGATAAATTTATTGTTCAGTGGGAGAGTATGAAGGAAATTTATCCAAAAAGTGACTTTGGGGGGTGGATTTTCTAATGATTTTGGTTGTTTTAGGTACACAGGATAAACAATTTACTAGATTGTTAGATGATGTTTCTAGAGAAATAGAATTAGGTCATATAAAGGATGAGGTTATTGTACAGGCTGGCCAAACAAAATATAGTTCTGATAAAATGCAAATAATGGATTTACTTTCAGCGCCAGAATTTGATAAGTTAATGGATAAAGCAGACTTAATAATAACACATGGTGGTGTTGGAACAATCTTGTCTGCGATAAAGAAAGGTAAGAAAATAATTGCTACTCCGAGGTTAGCAAAATATAAAGAACATCATAATGATCATCAAAAACAAATAATAGAAGAATTTAAAAGAATGGGTTATATCTTAGATTATAGTGAAAATGATAATTTGGGAGAAGTTATTAAAAAAAGTGAAAAGTTTAAACCTAAAAAATTTGTAAGTAATACGAAAAATATGGTAAAATTATTGGAGAATTATATAGAAGATAGTAATAATACATCTTGGTATCATAAATATAAAGAAGTTTTATTATATTTATTCTTTGGTGGATGTACTACTTTAGTCAATATAATTTCATTTGTTTTACTGAGATTATTAAATATTGACTTATATGTAAGTAATGTTGTTGCTTGGATTCTATCAGTGTTATTTGCATTTGTTACAAATAAATTATATGTATTTGAGAGCAATAGGAAAGATGCTAAAAAAACATTTGTGGAAGGTATATATTTCTTTGGATGCAGATTATTATCACTTTTTTTCGATATTGGAATAATGTATTTGCTTGTAAATATATTAAGTGTTAATGAGGTCGTTTCAAAAGTTGCATCTAATATTTTTGTTATAATTATTAATTATTTTTTTAGTAAGATGATTATATTTAAAAAATGATGGAGGAACTGTTATGAGAAAGAATAGGAAAGGATTTACACTAGTTGAATTACTGGCAGTTATCGTTATACTTGGATTACTTGTTGCTTTAAGTTTTCCACTTATGATGAAATATATTAATTATAGTAAGAGTAAAACTTATATTCAAGATGCTAATAAATTAGTGTCTGTTGCTGAATATAAAATTAATTCTAATAGTTTAAAAATTGAAAAGCCTGATCCTGATAATTGTATAATATTGTCATATGATTATTTAAATGATGGTAGTATAAAGAATCCACCTGGAAAGGGAACTTATTTAGGTTCGACTTCTTATGTTGTTGTTAAAAACGACGGAGGAAAATTAGATTATTCAGTAGCATTAATTGAAGAAGCAAAAGATGGTGGATATTCTGGTGTTAAACTGTCTTCTCTTAATCAAATAAATGGCGCTTTTGGTTTCTCTAGAGTTGATGGTTATAAAGAAGAAAATTTAGTTTATATCAATAAAGAATTATGTACTGAATCATGTATAAATACAAACTCGAGAGAAAAGTTAGCTGAAAAGAAAAAAGACGCAAAAAAGAGAAGAGAGTCTGTTGATAATGTAAACCTTGATTCAGAGGAAGTTGCAGTAATTAAAGATTCATGTAATACTAAATGTGAATCTGCTACAATGCTTAATTCAGATATTATTAATGAATATGTTGCTAATGGTGGAGAATATATAAAAAATATAGAAAAAATTTATACCGAAGATGAATTGGAGCAGGGTTCACCTGGAAATGCATTTGCTCCAAAAATAGTAAGTGCTTATGTTGAAAATGGGGAAATTAATCCAACTACTTCGGAAATATTGATGAAAGTCAATGTTGTTGCATCAGATGAAGATAGTCCTACATCATTAAGAGTTTGTATAAAACATAGTGATACTGATGATTTTACTGCAGCTGATGATACTGAATATTGTGGAGATTATATAAGTGGGAATTTATTTGTTAAAGAGTATTTATTCAAAATTGATCCTACTGACCCTGATAAAGGAAAATTCTTCTATATTACAGTTACAGATGAAAAGATGAATAGTACTTCAACAAAAATATCAAAGAAATTTACTAAAAACAAACCTCCTGTTGTCGAAGCTCGTGTTGATAAATTAGCAGGAGAAAAATGTAATACAAATATTGCTGAAATTCATACTAGTTTTAGTGATGATAGAGATTTGGTTAGTGATTTAATGTTCTGTATTAATCAATCAGAAGAATGTTTGGATTCTGATTATTTATCACGTGATACATTCTTTAGTGGTGAATATGGTAGTTGTGATGAACATGGTAATAATTGTATATATAAATATAAATTGGGCAATGAAAATGTTTTAGATGGCAAGAGCTATCAGATTTATTTGCATGTAAAAGATAAAAATGATGAGGTTACAACAACTAAGATGGATTATCAAGTTTCTGAACTTAAAAGTCCAATTATTACTTTTTCACTAAATCCAAGTAAGGTTCAAATAAATAATGATATTCCGACTATTTATAATGATTTCAATGGTTACTATGTATTGAATATAGATCAAAATAGTATTTGTTCTAAAAAAGAGGATATAAAGTTAGAATTTAGATTACCAGATAACTCAGAAACGAAAATGACTTACGCACAATATCTTGAAAATGATAATAATAAAAAGTTTTCATTTTTAGCTGACTATGATGGACATGATAGAGTTGTTAATTTGAATTTGAAAGGTAATTTTGGTGAAGAAGAACATTTATCAACAGTTTTAAATAATGTTTATACGGATGTTGCTCCCGTTATAGAAACGTTTAGTGTAGATAGTGATCCTGTTGAAAATTGCTCAAATTATTGTGAAGCTGGTGATTCTTCTTGTGATACTTCATGTATTGGAAATAATGTTGTAAAAGTTAATGTATCAGCTAATGATGACTTGGATGCTAATTCATTGCAATATTGTTTGTCAGAAGATAAACCTTCATGTGATGTAGATAGTAATTTTTTACCTCTTTCTGAATTTTCTGGTGTGTATTCATTTGTTCTAAGGAATAATAATCCATATAATTTAAATGATTCAAATAGAACACTTTATTTAACTGTTAAGGATAGAAAAGAAAAAACATATGCTGAGTTAGATTATAAAATTTATGTGAATAAACCTCCTACTGTTTCTGGGGAAATAAAAGTTGTCTCTACTGATGATAATAAAAATATTAGTGAGGTTTCTGTTGATACAACGGGATTATCAATTTTTGATGATTTTGATTCTTATACTACACAAGTTTGTTATCGATATGGTGGTAATGATATTTGCAAAGAATTAATCCAATTATAGATTCTACTGTACCTATTCCTATATATATAAAGGTAATAGATAATTATGGTGAAAGTGTTGTATCTGATAGTTTTGAATATCAATTATCAAAGAATAATCCACCTGAGATTAATCAAACTTTTGCAAAAAGTGTAGAAGAAGAATTTAATAGTAATGTATTTGATGTTTATTTTAAAGTATATGATCCTTTTGATACATATTCTATATGTTTATCAGATAATTCTTCAGCTGAAGGTTGTGAATTTAAAGGAAGTTATAATGGTGCTGATAACAAAGATTTATTTGATACTAGTGCTATTGAAGAAGGTGGAGAGATCCCAGAGGGAGCAGATTATTACGTTTATACTTATAATTCCGGATGGGATTATACAACTGATAAAGAATTATATTTACATGTTTCTGATTCTGCGAATAATGTAGTGTCAAAAAAAGTAGCTTATGATTTGTATAATATGTGTAGTAATAAAATTATTGTAGATCATATTGATTATGAATTTGATGATACAATTGCAGGTAATGAACCAATTAATTATAAAAAATGTGAAGGTAAATGTTATAAAGATGATAATCCATTTTCTTCAAAGTATAATCTTATTATAAAATATGAAGATCGCTTTTTAGGTAATAGTTGTCCAGATGGTAAAGTGTCTAATGAATTATACTGTGATTTTCCTCTTTGTGCAGCTTCTGCGGTAGCTGATGAAAGTATTGTTTATATATTAGGAAAAACGCTTATTCCTGTTCCAGAGGGCGCAAAATTGGAGGAAGAACATGAGGGTATTGTTTATACTTGTACTGGATATTATAGATTATATGTGGTAGATATTCTTGATAATTATATTGAACCACATGAGCGAGAAGATGAATATCAAGTTGCTTGTGCTGAATTAGTTGGAACAAAATATATTATTGGTGGTAACTCCATTGTAATTGATGATACAAATTATGGAACGGGTCAAATGTTGGACTGTTCTGATCCGGAAGCTGTTGACTCTGAACCTTGTATGATTGATGATGAGGATGGTGATTAGATGAAGAAAAGTGCAATATACATTATCGGTTTTTTGGTGGTTGTTGCTGTTGTAATAATAATATGTTTAGTTGCTTTTAGAAAGTCTGATAAAAAAGAAGAAAAAAAAGAAACTGGTCCTATTTTTGGAAGTTACACAAGATTTGGAAAACCATATAAAGATCCAAACGGTGTTGTAATATCATCTGATATTTTAGTTGCTGATCATTGTATAGATAATATTTGTATAAGTGTAACAAAAATATCTTGTAATGATAATAGGGGTAGAATATTTTATAAAGTTACTAATAAAGGAAATGAAAAAATAGATGGAAAAATAAAAATTTCATTTCCAGAAAAAAGCATTAGCGTTAGTTTTAAAGATTTGAGTGTTGGTTCAACACAAGAGGCTTCTTATATATATAATGATTCAAATTTAAAACAAGTAACTGACTTTACTGTAGCTTTAATTTAATAAAGAAATAAAGAGGTGTAAACTCCTCTTTATTTCTTTATATAGTAATGACAAAATTGCAAAAATTTGTTAATATTATTATAGGTGGTAATATGAATATAAGAAAGATAGCTTATGGATTATTGGCTTTAAGTTTGGTATTGATTATGTCAGGCGGTTTTTCTTCATTCTTAATTGGTCTTAGAAAAGATAAGGAAAACACTATGAATTTAATGAAAGTGGTAGATGATGAGTTTGAGACTTTTAGTGCAAATACTTCTGTCTTTGAAAGCTTTAGAGAGGATTTATATGCTGAAGTATTAGAAGGCGCTGTTTGTAATCAACTTATCTTAAATGATGCTGCTGTAAAAAATAAATTATCAAATTATGAAAATTTAGTAGATGAATTAAGTAAGAATGTAAAAAGACTTGATAAACTATGTGTTGATGTATATTACCCTAATAGTACAACTAACAATAAATGCTTAAACTATAAGAGTATCTATGAGCAAGTTAATAATTATTATGTTACCGATATAAATAATTACAATAAAAATGTTAAACAATGTAATAGTAGTGCTTCAGGAGATATTTTGCTTTTAAAAGAGTTTAAAAATAATAAAAAATATATAGATTTTAATGGTGATAAAAAATACGACGGAAAAGAAGAGTGATAACTGTGAAAAAGAGAAATAATAAAAAATATAAGCTACCTTTTAAAAGAAAGATTCTTATTATTGTTTGTGGTGCTTATATATTATTATTTCTTTCTTTTTCTTTTTTATTTTATGGACCTATAGATAGTTTTAAGGAATTCTGGATAACAAGTGCTATGACAACTATGGATCATAGATATCTTGCTACTTGGATTTACAGTGATTCTTATATTCAAAAAGTATTGGAAAAAAATAGTATTATTGAAGTGAATGAAGTTAGTGATCCTAATCAAATTAAGTTTCGAAAATATACATCTACTATATATAAAAATGAGTATGATAAAGAAATCCTTACACATGATAAGGATGCTTTATATAAAGTTATAAATATTAGTGGAAAAGGTTATCAGGGATTCTTGGTGGCTATATATGATCCTTCAAGGGTTAAAATTGCTACAACTGCATATTTGGGAGAAAAAGGAGAATCAATTTTAACTGTTAGTAAACGTGAAAATGCTATTATTGTGATGAATGCTGGTGGCTTCTATGATCCAAATTGGAATAGTAATGGAGCTCTTCCTCATGGTACTGTCATATCAAATGGTAAAGTGGTTAGTGATTATGATGATGCCAAAATGGGTGGAGGATTTATTGGATTTACAAATGATAACAAATTTATTTTAGGAAATATGAGTAAAGATGAAGCTTTGAAAATGGGCTATCGTGATGCGATAGAATTTGGACCATATTTAATTGTAAATGGAAAAAGAAGTTTCATAAAAGGAAATGGTGGATGGGGAATAGCTCCTAGATCTGCCATTGGGCAAAGACAAGATGGTATTGTATTATTCCTTGTAATAAATGGACGTTTAGCGAGTAGTATTGGTGCTGATATGGTTGATTTATGTGATGTTATGGAAAACTATGGAGCGTATAATGCTGCAAATCTAGATGGAGGTAGTTCATCTGAATTGGTTATTAATAATGAAATAATTAATACTCCTGTGGCAGGTGGAAAGAATGGACTTAGAGATATGTCTACATTTTGGATTGTAAAATAAGGTGTGTGGTTGATATGTTTTTTATGGATATATATTCTTCTTGTAGTGATCCGGCTGTTTTAGTAGTTCTTAAAATAGTAAAAAGCATTCTTAATTTGGTTCAAATGATTGGACCGATTTTGGCTATTGTAAGTTTAATATATACTATAATAATGCTAATTAAAAATCCAGATGAAAAAAAGTATGTTAAAAGAATAAAAAATAGTTTAATTGCATTACTACTAGTTTTTTTTGTTCCAGTAATAGTAAATACTGTTTTGGGAGCTTTAGGTGAGACAACAAAATTTAGTCAGTGTTGGAATAGTGTAGATAATACTTCTAGAACAACTGCCAAGTATAAAGAAATAAATTCATCAAAATCTACCTCTCAAATAGTTACTGATCCTTCTGAATATCAGAAAGGGACATCTAAACCAACATCTAGTTCAAGTTCATCAAATAATAATAGTAATAATAGTTCTGGAAGTAGAAGAGGTAGTGGAAATAATAAAAGTAATAAAACTGTTTTTATTGGAGATTCAAGAACTGTTCAAATGTATGCATATAAGACCGGAACGTGGAGTGGAGCTAATTATTCAAGTGGCGGTGTTCACGAAGTGGGAACAGATATCTATGTTGCTGAAGGAGCTCAAGGTTTGTCTTGGATGAAAAGTACTGGTATTCCGGCTGCTAAAAAGTATTTTGTAAATGGTAATGCTATTGTAATTTTAATGGGAGTAAATGATTTGAGTAATGCAGATAGTTATATAAGCTATATAAATGGTAATGCATCAAATTGGAAAAGTAGTGGGGCTTCATTGTATTTTGTTTCTGTTAATCCATGTAGTGGTAATTATAGTAAATTAAATAGTTCAATTAATACTTTTAATTCTAAGCTTAAAAGTGGGTTGAATAATAATGTTGGATGGATTGATACAAATAGTGTTTTAACAAAAAACGGTTTTAAAACTACTGATGGTTTGCATTATGATGCAAATACTTCAAATATGATTTATGATTACATAAAAAATATAGTGTAAGTCTTGTGCTTACACTTTTATTTTGTTATAATTTTATATGATGGAGAATAGAAATATGGCAAATAAAGAGAGTAAAAAAGTTGTAAAGAAAAGTAATAAAAAAAAGAAACATAATTTTGGTTTAAAAGAGTTTATTTTTGATTTTTTAAGCTTGGTTTTTGTGTTAGCAGTAGTTTTATATTATGGTGGTAGATGTTTCTATTTCTATAGTTTACAAAGTACAAATAAAAAGGCTGCTGCAGTTAATTTAGACAGTGCAATAATAAATAATAATCAATTGGTTAAAACAGGGGATGGATTATATAAAAAGAAAAACGGTTATTATTTTAAAGGAAAAGTAGAAAATAATTATGTTTGGTTTGCTAATAGAATGTTTAGAGTGTTAACTATTGAAGAAGATAATTCTGTTAGACTTGTAAGTAATGATTTGGTTTCTATGTTTATGTGGGGAGATAGTGAAACATATGATAAGTCTAATATAAGATTATGGTTAACGAATACCAAAGATTCTGATTCTGGAATATACTATAATACTATTCCTAATTATGGCAAATTTGTTAAAAAAACAACATATACTTTAGATACTCTAGATGGAAAAAAGGTAAAATCTGGAAAGGAAAAATTCAGTGATAGTGTTTCTTCAATTTCATTAGATGATTATATTCTATCTGGTGGAAAGGAAGGATTCTTAAATAACGGTAAATTGTATTATTTGCTTGGCTTTACAAGTGATAAGGATTATTTGTATGTTGAAGAAGATGGAAGTATTATGAGCTGTGATAAATTAGATGCATATGGTATTAGAAGCGTTATCACAATAAAGAAAAATACTACTATAAAACAAGGTGATGGAACAATAAATAATCCATATACAATTGATATGGGAACAGATAATAATTATGTTGATAGTTATGTTAAATTAGGTGATGATATTTGGAAAGTATCTTCAAATAACAATGGTATTTTAAAGATGTATTTAAATGGATATATTAATATCGGTGGTGCTGAAGTTTCTAAAGCATATAGTAGTGGAAGTAATAAGTTTGATTATTATGATTGGAGTAGTACAGGCTATTATTTATTGAATGCTTATTATCCATCATTGCCATATAAAAATTTGATTGTTAATAATAAATATCCTTTGGGTGAGTTTAGTGCTGAAACAGGTTATTATTATGCAAATATATATAATGATTCATTTGAAGGACCAATTACAATGTTAAATATATTTGATTACGTATCAAATAATGAATTAACTGATTTTTATAGAAATAATACAACTTCTTCTGTTGGAGATATTCAATATGTCACATATTCTAATGGATTAGTTGAAGAAGCTGATGTTAGATATGAAAAACATATTGTTCCTGTAATATCTATAGATTCTAAAACTATTAAAGGTGGTAGTGGAAGAATAGACGATCCTTATGTTGTGGAGTGAATAAGATGAGTAAGAAAAGAAAAAAGAAAGTAAAATTTAAGTTAAGTATTTATACTGTGTTTATTTTTATAATGGATTTACTTGTTATTGTAGGGTTAGTTGTTGTTAATACTGGGAAATTTAAGACATTTTGGATTCCTACTGCAATGACAACAATGTCTCATAAGTATTTGGCATATACATTATATGATCAAAAGACAATTGATAAAATAATGAGCGAAAACTTTATGGAACAGACAACAGAGGTAATTAATCTTGATGATATTGATATCAATAAAGGTGATATGTTTACTAAGAGATATACAAATAAATATGAAAAAGAACTATTTACTAAGGATCCGGGCAATGACGTATTTAAAATAATTAGATTAAATGAGTCAAAATATAAGGGTTGGTTGACTGCGGTTTATGATCCGAGTGATGTTGAATTGGCAGTAAGTAGTAAACTAGGTAAAGCAGGACAATCTGTTAATACTTTAGTTAAAGATAATGATGGACTTGTTGGTATTAATGGAGGAGGATTTGAAGACTTAGATGGATGGGGTAATGGTTCAATTCCTTATGGAGCTATTATAAAGGATGGAGAATTAATCTGGGAACATTCAGGTGGTTCTGGAGGATTAATTGGGTTTACCAAAGATCATAAGATGTATTTGACCGATAAGGCTCCTCAAGAAGCTATTGCTGATGGTATGATGGATGCTGTTGATTTTGGACCTTTCCTAATCGTTAATGGTAAGACTTCTAAAATCCATGGTGACGGAGGTTGGGGAACTGCCCCAAGAAGTATAATTGCTCAGCGAAAAGATGGTGTTGTATTACTTCTAAGCATAGAGGGTAGACTTCCAGGATATTCAACAGGTGCAACAATGAATGATGTAATAGAGATACTATTAAGATATAAAGCATATAATGCTGCAAATCTAGATGGAGGAGCATCTTGTACAATGAGTATCGGCGGAAAGCTTTGGAATAGACCTTCTGCAGGTGCAGAATATGGTGGAAGAACTGTTTCAAATGCTTGGATTGTTACTAATAAACAAGGAAAAGCTGCTCAACTTCCTGATAAAGATAATTATAAATAGTAGGTGATTTTATGGGATTGTTACAGCCTTATGTTGGTAGATATGTAAGTGCTCCTTCAGCATCTGAAGTATTAGATGCTCAAGCTGTGTTTGATGGTTGTGATGCTGTTGAAAGAGAAATCTTAAAAATAACTGGTTATGCTGCTCGTATGAAAGTAACAGCAGGTAATATTGATAGTGATGCATTGTCAATTGATGGAGAAACAATTGGACCAATTACTGAGACATATTATGCATATTTAACTGAACGTGAAAGTGCTATAGAAACATCTGTAGAAGAAATAAGAACAATGGTAGAACAACAGTATAATAGAATTCAGCAGGATTATAATGAAACTGCACAGAGACAAGATTTGGCTGCAGGGAATGGAGAAAGTTAGTATATGACAAATGATTTTTTGCCTGTAGGTAGTGTTGTATTATTAAAGGAAGCTACTAGACCAATTGTTGTTATAGGTTATTCAGTAGTTGAACAAGGAAGTAAAAAACTATGGGATTATTTGGGATGTGCATATCCTGTGGGGGTAATTGGAACAGATAAAAATTTATTGTTTCAAAGAGAACAAATAGAAAAAGTTATATCAGTTGGATATGAAGATGATGAATGTAAGGAATTTTTGTCATCTCTAAATAGGGAATATGATAAAGTAAAAGTAGAATATGGAATGAAATAGTATGTCAGAAGTCAAGTATAATGGTGATACAATTAATTCGACTGTTCAAGAAATTGACTTGATAGGTAATAAAATAGGTCTTTTGGCAACTGACGTTAAAAAGGCAACAACGCAAATTCTTTCTGCCAGAGGATTTACTGATTATGTCGGTGGATTATCCAGTGACTCTTTTAGTAGTGTTGTGGAAGAATGTCAAGATGCTGTTACTGAATTTATAAATGGAATTCGTCAGCAACAGATTATTATTCTTTCATACTCTCAAGATGGTGAGGCAATAAAATCATTTTTAGAGAGTTTAAGCTTAAGAGAATTGAATACATTGGATTTCTCAGCATTAGATAAATATTTTACAGTTGATACTGTTGCTGGAAAAATTTTAAATACAACGGGTGCCACTATAGCAACATTTGGTACAAGTTTGGTTGAAGGAGTTTTGGACTTTGGTGAAACATGTGTTGACTTTATTGCAACGGCAGGGACTGGAGTTCTTTCTATTTTTACGGGTATGTATGATTTGTTTACAGGAAGCCATGTGACTGAAGATATGTGGAATGGTACAAAAAGTTTTGTTTCAGATAAAAAAATCGAGAATATTTTCAATTCATTTTATAATGAGACTTCAGTTGGACGGTGGATGAAGGATAATTCGCTAGGTTTTGATACTGTCAGGAGTGTTGGAAAAGGAATAGGTTATACGGCAGGAGTAGTGGCGCTTACGGCACTTACTGGTGGTGGAGCATCGGCTGTAACTGCATCAAGTTTGGCAACAACTGCAGGTGCAATGGGCTTTTCAAATGGAGTAGAAGAGGCATGGGCAGATGGTGCATCAACATTAGATGGATTAGCATATGGAACTGCGGCAGGACTATGGGAAGGTGCTCAATGGTATGTCGGTGGAAAAATAAACCAATTAGGTGGAAATTCTTTTGGAGATGTTGCAAAAAGAGTTTTATTAGATACAGCTGATTCTGGATTAGAAGGTTTTGTCCAACCAGGATTATCGATGATATACAAAGATTATGGTGGATCAAATTTTGGAGAAAATTACCAGAAAGCCTTTGAGAGTATGGGAGGCTGGGGTAATGTAGGTACTCAAGCAGCGATAGGTTCAATAGCCTCAGCAGGTGGAGAAATATTTGGATTAAGAAAAGCTTGGAAAGAGAAACAATTATCTGGTTCTGATGTTGGAACAACGGCAACAGCAACAGCTGGGGGAACTGGAGCTTTGGCATTAGGGGCAGATGGTGCAAGAAAATTATTTAGTGATACAACATTAAAAGATGTAGATGTAGATAGTGCTGCAAAAAGTGTAGATATAGATGGAGCAGCAAGAAGTGTTGATGTAGATAGCGGACCAACCAGAGTAGAGGTTTCAACATCAAAGGGAACAAAAAAAGTTGATGTTGCAGATACAACAATTAAAGGATCAGATACAACACCAACTGTAAAAAGATTAGGGACAGACGTAGATGGTGGTCCAACAAGAGTTGATACTTCAACAACAGGTGGAACGAGAAAAGTTGTGTCTGCTGATACAACAATAAAAGTATCAGATACAACACCAACCGTAAAGAGATTAGGAACAGATGTGGATAGTGGCCCAGCGAGAGTAGAGACTTCATTAAGTGCAGGAACACGAAGTGTTGCAGTAGTGGATTCAACTCCTACAGTTGCAAGGACAGTTGATTTATCTGCTAGTACTGCTAGTGCAGCAAGAAGTGTAGATGTTCAGCCACGTACTGTTGTTGGAATGGGAAGTGCAGATGTTTCAACTTCTAGAGTAGTTGGTGATGTTTCAACACCAAGAAGTGTTGAATATAGAATGACAGGTGGAGATGTAGGAAATGTACGACCTGATGCTCCACAAGCAAGAGTAGTAAGTGATACAGATATCACTACTACATCAACAAGACCAAAATTTTCAGACAAGGTAGTCCTTGATGATGCTAAAGTTATAGCTGATACAAATACTTCTACAAAGGTTGTGATAGCAGATACTACAGCAAAGGTTGCGGTAGCAGATACTACTGCAAAGGTTGCTGCAGGAACAGTTGCTGCTTCAGAGTTAAAAGTAGCAAGTATGACTGATGTAAATGTTCCTACAAGGATGATGGGAGATGCTGATATCTCTACTTCTAGAATAATGGGAGATACTGATGTTTCTACAACAAGAATGATGGGAGATTCTGGTGTAGAAAAAGGATTTGATTATAAAGTACATGGTGATGACGGAAAAATACCTAAATTAGATAATAGTACTACAAAGAAAACAGATATAGATGTTTCATCATCTAAGAAATTAGGAGATACAGATTCAACTATTAAAGTTGATACAGATGGTAGAGCAAAAGTAGATGTTGATGAAAAAGTAAGAGCAGATTCTGTTGTGAATGAAAAAACAAAAGTAGATGCTATAGGTGAAGAAGGAACAAAAGTAGATGTTGCAGGTGAAGAGAAAATTAGACCGGATACTGCAAGTGAGGGAGGTTCAAGTAGTCCTGTTGAAAGAATGAGAAAGAGGACATTAGATGATATAGAAGATGGATTCGAAAGAAAAAAGGCTGCTCTTGAAACTGAAAAACAAGCAAAAATTAAAGAAATAAAAGAAAGTGAAGGATTATTAAAAACAGTTGGAGATGAAGATGTTTCAAACTCTAAAATTGCAAAGGTTGAATCAGAGTATGATGCTAAGATTGCTGACTTAAGAGAAGCGACAGATATGAGGAAGGCTAAAATAGAATCTTTGGCTCCAGAACATGTAGAATCTTATTATAGAAGTACACATGCAATCGAGTGTCCTGATGCATCTCTTAGAGAAATCCAAGCTGCTAAATCCTTTGATAAAGATGAATTGACTTATTTACAGTATGGAGAGACTGGAACCTCTGGTCGTACTATTCCGGAAATTGAAGCAAGTATTAAAGAACTTGAAGCACGTGAAATTGAAGTTGCTAAGGCAACTAGAGAAAGATTATATGCTGAATCTAAGCCTAATGCTGAAATTTCAAGAAAGGTTAATAGTGGAGAATTAGTTGAGTATCATTTAGGTGATGGAAGACCTGGTTATTCACATGAAACAATAGTTGGACAGGTAAAAGATATGTCTATTAAGGATGCTGTTTTCAATGAACGAGTTGCTGATACAATAGAGACTTTAGCAGATAGATATCAGGTTCCTTTTGATGAGATGAGAGAAGTAGTTGATTCAAAAATGGCATCTATAATACATGATAGTGAGTTTGGTATATTTAGGAGTGCTGATGCTCTTGATTCTATTTTAGATAGTGGATATATTAAAAATCAATTTGAGACGGGTACAAGTGCAGGATTTATAGGAACTGATGCTGCTAAAAAGCATATAGCTCGTGCTCAAGCTGAACAAAAGATATTTGGCTTGGATATGGATACTCCATATGTTGATAGACCTATTTATGGAGTAGCACTTCCGGGCGAATCTGCAGCATTTAAAGATTATGTTGAAAATTGTTCAGCTAAAATGTATTCTAGGGGAGATAATGGTGGCTGTCTTATTGTATTCAATAAAGATGCAGTTTCTGATTGTGCAACATATACTTTAGGAGATTCATATGATTATAGACGTACTGTTTCAGCAACGCCTGTTTCTGATCCTAAATTTAACGGAACAAGTGTTTCTAGATTCTATGGTTGCAATTCATTAGAAGAAATTAAGAATGCTTCGTTTGAAGATTTATTCCCAAAATATGGTAATGATTATCTTGAGGTTCAACTTCATGGACAGGCATCTCATGCTATGAATTCACATAATGTTAAGGAAGTTGTTTTCTTTGATAATCCGTCTGATGCAATAAAACAAAAACTTGAGACAAAGGGTATTTCATGGAAAGTACTAAGTGATTCAGATGCTCCTACGACATCATTAAATGTGTCAAATAGTGGTGTAAAAAGTGTAGATATATCATCATAGACAATAGCAAGTGATGCAAACATCACAACACCAAGGACTATTGCAAGTGATGTAGACATCACAACAGCAAAGACAATTGCAAGTGATGTAGACATCACAACAGCAAAGACAATTGCAAGTGATGCAAACATCACATCACCAAAGACAATAGCAAGTGATGCAGACATCACAACATCAAAGACAATTGCAAGTGATGCAGACATCACATCACCAAAGACAATAGCAAGTGATGCAAACATCACAACATCAAAGACAATTGCAAGTGATGAAGATATTACAACATCAAAAATAATCGGAAGTGAAGTTGATTCAACTACAACAAGAATTATGGAAGAGTCTGGAGTAGAAAAAGGATTAGATTATAAAGTACGTGGTGATGAAGGAGAAATACCTAGATTAGATAATGATATTGTTAAGGAAACAGATATAGACGTCTCATCATCGAAAAAAATTGTTGATACAGATTCAACAATCAAGGCCGATACAGAAGGAACTGTAAAAGCAGATGTTGAAGAGAAAACAAAAATAGATGTTGATGGCGATGAAAAAGTAAGAGCTGATGCAGAAGGTGATGAAAAAGTAAGAGCCGATGCAGAGGGCGATGAAAAAGTAAGAGCTGATGCAGAGGGCGATGAAAAAGTAAGAGCTGATGCAGAAGGTGATGAAAAAGTAAGAGCCGATGCAGAAGGAGATGAAAAAGTAAGAACTGATGCAGAAGGTGATGAAAAAGTAAGAGCTGATGCAGAGGGTGATGAAAAAGTAAGAGCCGATGCAGAAGGAGATGAAAAAGTAAGAGCTGATGCAGAGGGCGATGAAAAAGTAAGAGCTGATGCAGAAGGAGATGAAAAAGTAAGAGCCGATGCAGAGGGCGATGAAAAAGTAAGAGCCGATGCAGAGGGCGATGAAAAAGTAAGAGCCGATGCAGAAGGTGAAGAGAAAGCAAGATTAGAAGCAGAAAAAGATGCAGAACTTGATTCTTTAGGTATTAAAAATAAAAAATTGTATCGTGATGTTGAATCAAAATATAAACAAGAGTTTGATGATATTGACACTAAATATAGAAGAGAAAAAGCGGATTTGGATGCTGAAAGAAGTAGACGTCTATCTGAAATAGAATCTGAAGCTAATGATAGAAGAAGGCAAATAGAAGCAGATAAAAATTCTAGGAATCCTTTTAAACGAAGAAAATCAATAAAAAGATTAGAGAGACTTTCAAATGAGATTGATGCTAGAAAAGCTCAAGTTGAAGCTGATTATAATACAAAGCTTTCAACCTTACAGGATTCAGTTAAAAATGAGAAGTTTGAAGTATCTTCAAAAGTAATGGATCATTATGATGCTTTATATAGAACTGAGCATGCTCTTACAAGCCCAGATGCAAGTTTAAAAGAAATTAGAGTTGCAAAATCTTATATTATGGATGAAGTAGTAGAGTCTTGTTTCAAGTGGTCAAGCAAAAAAATATACTTTAGGTAAGGATCGTACTCCTTTCTCTCATGAAACTATTGTTCAAAGAGTTAGAGATATTGGTATAAGAGATAGTTTTGAGACTAATAAAATTACTAAACAAATTTCAGAACTTGCAAAACATTATAATGTTTCTGAAATTGAAATGAAGCAAGTTCTTGATAAGAAAGTAAGAGAAGTAATTGAAAGTGGAGAATTTGGAACACGAAAAGGAATTGGAACTCTTGAAAAGTGTTTGGATGGCGGATATATTAAGAATCAATTTGAAACAGGAAAAAGTAGTGGGTTTATTGAAAGCGGAACTGACAAAGGATATAAACGTTCCGGTGCAGAATACCGTATTTTTGGACTATCATTGGATACTCCTTATGTAGATAGGCCAGTTTATGGAATGCTTTTCCCTGCTGAAGATGTAGAGTTAAAAGAATATATTAAAACTGGCCCTGGTAGTTGGTATGGGTCAGGATCATCAGGTGCTGATAAGTGCGTTGTTTTATTTAATAAAGATGCAATATCAGACACTACTTCATTTACTATAGGAGATTCTTTAGATTATGAATTTGATCATGCATTAGCAGCTCCTATTTCTGAACCAAAATATAGTGGCTCATTTAGAGGATTTGCTGAAAAATACAGTACTTTGCAAGATTTAGAAAAAGCTGATATTATAGATTTATTTAATGGGGATAGTGAAGCATATCTTGAATTGCAAATACATGGTCAAGAAGCACATGCTATGACTGCTGAAAATATAAAGGAAGTTATATTCTCTGTAATTCCATCTCAAACACTTCAAGACAAACTTAAACTTCTTGGAATTCCATGGCGAGTATTATAGAAAGGTAGGTATTAAAAATGGGTAAAATAACATTTAATACAAGAATTATAGGAAAGAGTGGTAATCTTCTTATGTTATCTAATGATTTTAAGGCATCATTGGATGGGTTTTATGAAAAAGCTTTTGTTATAGAAGCAGATACAGGAATGCATTTGACGGATTATCATTCAGTTGATTTCCTGCTTAGAACTGAGGAAGAATTAGAATGGGAGCCAATGGATGAGTTTTATGATAATGTTTATCCTGAAAGAATAAATAGAAATTATTCACGTGATGGATTAATAGGGTTTGCTGTTGGAGATGCGCTAGGAGTACCTGTTGAATTCTTAAATAAAGAAGATGTTCGTAAAATTAATGTTCAAGATATGATGGGAAATGATACAAACATTAATTTTGGAAGTCGCTGGAGTGATACAATACCTGCAGGTGCATGGAGTGATGATACTTCTATGACTTATGCTACCATGGATTCTATTGTTAGAAATAAAGGTTTAAATTATGATGATATTATGAAATCATACCTGAATTGGTGGGAGAAAGGAGAATATACTTCTTTAGATATTCCTTTTGGTTTAGGTGGGACAGTAGCAGATGCTTTAGGTAGATTTAAAAGAGGAATGCCAGCTGTTGAAAGTGGTGGAAAAGGTATAAGAGATAATGGAAATGGTGCTCTAATGAGAATTTTTCCTATTTCTCTATACTGTATTGAAAAAGATCTTTCTGAAGAAGAAACTGTAAAAGTTATTTCAGATTCATCTGCTTTGACACATGGACATGATATAAGTAAAATGAGTTGCTTTATTTATACAGAATTTTTAAAAGGACTTATTGAGACTAAAAATCCTAAATTAGCTTTTTCTAGAATTCAAGATATAGATTATTATAGTTATTTTTCAAAAGAGGCACTTGAAGCACATAAGAAATTACTTGGTAGAAAGTTTGCATCTCTTCCTGATGAAGATATTAATGGATCAGGGTATGTTGTTGATACTTTAGAGTGTGCTATTTACAGTATTATGAATACAGAAAATTATGAAGATGCTGTTAAGATGGCGATTAATACTGGATATGATACTGATACTATTGGTGGAATTACTGGTAGTTTAGCTGGTGTATTATATGGAGAAGAAAATATACCTGAAAGATGGAAGAATAATTTAAAGAAAAAAGATGAGTTAGATTTAATAGCTATAAAGTATAATTTTTTGATGAATTCATATAAATCTGATATTATCCAAGAGATGTTATCAAGGCAAGAAGAAGAGGTTTCTAATCCTGATAAAAATAATAATAAGAATTTTTAAAAAGAAGAGATGTTTTAATCTTCTTCTTTTTTTTATTAATATTTATGATATAATTATTATGATTGTGAGGTTGATAAAATGATGAAAATTATGGATGGTAATGAAGCTGCAGCTCATGTGTCTTATGGGTTTACTGAAGTTGCAGGAATATATCCTATAACTCCGGCTTCTCCTATGGCTGAATTTACAGATAAGTGGAGTAGTGAAGGTAAATTAAATTATTTTGGTACACCTGTTAAAGTAGTTGAAATGGAATCTGAAGCTGGTGCAGCTGGTATGGTACACGGTTCTTTACAAGCAGGTGCTTTAACAACTACCTATACTGCAAGTCAGGGACTTTTATTAATGATTCCAAATATGTATAAAATTGCAGGAGAACTACTTCCATGTGTTATAAATGTTGCTGCAAGAAGTTTGGCAACTCATGCTCTTTCAATTTTTGGTGATCATCAAGATGTTTATGCTGTTAGAGGAACTGGTTTTGCAATGTTAGCAGAAAGTTCTGTACAACAAGTTATGGATTTAACAGGGGTAGCTCATTTAAGTGCATTAAAAGGTGGAGTTCCTTTTGTTAATTTCTTTGATGGTTTTAGAACAAGTCATGAGTTACAAAAAGTTGATGTAATTGATACTGAAAAATTAAAAAATTTAATTGATGAAAAATCTTTATCTGAATTTAGAAATAGAGCAATGAATCCTAATAATCCTTCAATTAGAGGTACTGCACAAAATGAAGATATTTATTTCCAGGTATCAGAAGTAAGAAATAAATATTATGATGCTGTTCCTGATATTGTTAATGATTATATGTCAGAAATAAATAAAATAACAGGAAGAGATTATAAGCCATTTAATTATTATGGGGATCCATCTGCTACTAAAGTTATTGTTGCAATGGGATCAGTTTGTGAAACAATAAGAGAGACTGTTAATTATTTATATAAGGAAAAACACGAACCCGTTGGATTGATAGAAGTTCATTTATATAGACCTTTCAGTACAAAATATTTCTTAAAAGTTCTTCCAAAATCAGTAAAGAAGATTGCTGTTCTAGATAGAACAAAGGAAGCTGGTAGTGGAGGAGAACCATTATATTTAGATGTTATTAAGACTATAAAAGAATCTGATGCAAGGGTAAATGTATATGGCGGTAGATATGGACTTTCTAGTAAGAATACTACTCCTGCTATGATTAAAGGTGTATTAGATTTCTTAGATACAAGAGAGGTTCATTCTAATTTTACTGTTGGAATTAATGATGATGTTACTAATTTAAGTATTAAATACAATGAAGATTTTAAAATACCAAATAATAGTGTTGAATTTTTGATATATGGATATGGTAGTGACGGAATGGTTTCTGCTTCAAAAGATATAATGAAGATTACTGGAACTTATACAAATGCCTATGTTCAAGGGTACTTCCAATATGATTCTAAAAAAAGTGGTGGAGTTACTATTTCTCATTTGAGATTTGGTAAAAATGCAATTTCTTCAACTTATTATGTACAGGATGCTAGTATTGTTGTTTGTACTAAGGATAGTTATTTAAAAAGACTTAAAATGCTAGATAGAATAAAAGAAAAAGGTGTGTTTATTCTTAATACTAGTTATACTCCTGATGAAGTATTAGCTATGATGAGTAATCATGATAAACAGATACTTAAGAGTAGAAGTATTAAAATGTTTATCTTAGATGCTTCTAAAATTGCTAAAGAGGCTGGGCTTCCTGGGAAAATTAGTACAATAATGGAAACAATTATTTTCAAATTAGGTAAGATTATTGATTTTAATTTTGCAGTTGGAAAAATAAAAGAAAATTTAAGTGTTAAATTTGCTAATAAGGGTGGTTCTATTGTTGAAAAGAATATTACTGCAATAGATAATTCTTTAGAGTGTTTAATTCCTGTTAAAGTTCCAAATGTTGATTTTGACAAAGAAGTTGAAGTAAAAAAATCATTATTTGAAGTTATTGATTCTATGGAAGGTGATTCTTTACCGGTAAGTAGTTTTATAAATCATGCTAATGGTACAGTAGAAGCAGGGACATCTAAACTAGATAAGAGAGATAGTAGTGATGTTGCTCCAAGTTATTGTGGTGAAAACTGTTTAGGATGTAATATGTGTAGTTTAGTATGTCCTCACGGTGTTATAAGGCCATTCTTACTTGATGAAAAAGAGGTAATTGATGCACCTGAGTCTGTAAGAAGAAATCTTAAAGATGCAAATATTAAAGATAAAGATTATAAATTTACAATCGGTGTAAGTTTACCTGATTGTACTGGATGTGGTCTTTGTGCTGAGGTATGTACTGGTAAGAAAGGTGTAAAAGCTCTTACTATGAAAACAAAGAGTGAATTACACGATGATGCAAAAGAAGAAGAATATAAGTATTTATTTAATGATACTAAAGAGAAAAAGAATGTAATGCCTACAAATACAATTAAAGGTAGTCAATTTGTTAAACCAAAATTTGAGTTTTCAGGAGCTTGTGCTGGATGTGGAGAAACACCTTATCTTAAATTATTAACTCAGTTATTTGGTGATAGAATGATTGTTGCTAATGCAACTGGATGTTCATCTATCTATGGTGCAAGTACACCATCTATGCCATATTCAATTCCTTGGGCTAATTCATTATTTGAAGATAATGCTGAATTTGGATTTGGTATGAAAATTGCAGATGAAGCTTTAAAGGGACAAATTATAGCTTTAATAAAAAATAATAAAGATTTAATTAAGAATAGTGAAAAAGATATTTATAAGGCATATTGTGAAGAACAAAATGAAGAAAATGCTAATGCTTTACTAGAAATAATTGATGATACCAAGATAGAAGGATTATTGAAGTTAAAAGAATTCATTTTACCAAAGTCTGTATGGATGATTGGTGGAGATGGATGGGCATATGATATTGGATATAATGGAATTGATCATGTTTTAGCTAGTAAAGAGAATGTTAATATTTTAGTTCTTGATACAGAGGTTTATTCAAATACTGGTGGACAAGCATCTAAGTCTACAAGAACAGGTGCTGTTGCTAAATTTGCTGCTGGCGGAAAAGAAACTGCTAAGAAAAATTTGGCTAAAATTGCAATGAGTTATCCACATGTATATGTTGGAACAATTTCTTTGGGAGCTAATGCTATGCAAGCTATTAAGGTTATGAAAGAAGCTGAAGCTTATAATGGCCCAAGTATTATAATTGCGTATGCTCCATGTATTGCGCAAGGAATTATTAAAGGAATGAAAAATTCAATTAATGAAGAAAAGCTTGCAACTGAGTCTGGATATTTCCCATTATTGCATTATAATCCTGAAAATAAAGAATTTAAATTAGATAGTAAAGCTGATTTTACTAAATATGAAGAATTTACTTTAGGTGAGGATAGATATAGATCTCTAAAGAAGATTAATAAAGAAGGAGATAAACTTTTAGATCAAAATAGACAACAAGCTGAGGAAACTTATGATTTTTATCAATCTTTAACTGATAGTTCTGAAGAGTAAAAAAAGACCTTAAATGGTCTTTTTCTTTGCTTTTTTTTAGATTTTATGGTATAATATGAGCACATTGAGGGGAAGGGTTATAATGAGAAGAAAAAATAAGGAGTTTGAATTAGATCTAGAAGAATACATTGATGAAGATTATGATGAAAATTTTTATAACGAGAACAATTCAAAAACTTTATCTGCTGAAGAGGAAGAATATAATAATTTCTTTACAGTAGATGATGATTATGATACTGATTATGTAGATAATACAGATGATGAAGATAGTTATGCTGAATTTATTAAGGTACAAGATGTTCAAATTGAAGAAGATAATAGTAATGATGATGATGATGACAATGATGAAGATGAAGATGATGAAGATGGAAGTTCATATTATACATATGATTCTGATAATGGTATTTATAAGTTTTTATCTATGTTTTTAGTAATATTTAAATGGATAGGTGTTGCTATAGCAATTATTCTTATTGCATATTTTATAACTCAAGGTAATATGAAGTCATTATTAATGTATATTATTGGATTAGTTTTTGCTTTTTTCTTCGGTTATTTCTTTATGTTTATTCTTAATAAATTTACTGAAGACTAATTATTTAATTAAAATAAAAAAAAAGAGATGTTCGGCCACATCTCTTTTTTACTTTTCATACTAAGAGGCTGCACCCCCTGAGGGCAGCCTCCAAAAAGAATAAAAAGGGGTTGGCTAGTGTGATACTAGCGACCAATTCGCCTAATTCCGAATTGGTGCTTATTATACTAATCGAAAAGGGGTATTTTGTCAACAAAAATAGCAAAAAAAATTAACTTTTTTTAATATATTTGTTCTTGCTAAAATATTGATTTATAAAGATATTATTGTGATATAAATAATATTTATAACAAACGTATTTTTCTTTAAAAAATACGTTAAATATGTTATAATATGCAAGAAGTGAGCGATAGTTATATATGAAAAGGAAGTGATTCTATGGCAGAATTAAAAGATGTTAGAGGTATAGGACCAAAATCCCTTTCTTTATTAAATAAAATAGGTATTTATACTATAGATGATTTAGTTACACATTATCCATTCAGATATGATATTTTAGAAAGAAATGATTTAACAAAGGTTCAGGATGGAGAAAAAATAGTTATCGATGGAAAAGTTGAAAGTGTACCTATATTAATGAGATTTAAAGCAGGTCTTAATAAAATGAACTTTAGATTAGTTACACAATCTGGTGTTGTTGGAGTTTCTATATTTAATAGAGCTTTTCTTAAGAATCAGCTTAGTGTTGGTAGTGGAATTACAGTAATAGGTAAATTTGATAAAACAAAGAATGTAATTACTGCTAGCGATATAAAGATGGAAACTCTATCTAATAAGGTTAAGATTGAACCAATTTATCATTGTACTAGTGGTTTAACTAATAAGAATATGTCTACTTATATAAATATGGCATTACTTATGTATGGCAGAGATATACTGGATAGTATTCCTAAAGAATATATTGAAAAGTATAATTTCTTAAATAAAAAGACTTCTCTAAATGTTATTCATAATCCTAGTACAGGTGAAAAATTAAAAGAAGTTACAATTAGACTTAAGTATGAAGAATTATTTGAGTTTATGTTTAAGATAAATTATTTAAAACAAATTAATAAGAAAAAGAATAATGGTTTACATAGAGTTATTGATAAGGATAAAATGAATGATTTTATTAAAAAAATTCCTTTTAAACTAACAAATGATCAAAATAAAGCAATAGATGAAATTGTTGGAGACTTAGAAGCAAGTCATAGGATGAATAGGCTATTACAAGGAGATGTTGGTTCAGGTAAAACTATTGTTGCTTTTATTGGAATGTATGCTAACTATTTATCTGGATATCAAAGTGCTCTAATGGCTCCTACTGAAATATTAGCTACTCAACATTATAATAATCTAGTTAATTTTTTGAAGGGAACTAAAGTAAAAGTAGTATTACTTACAGGTTCTACTTCTAAAAAGGATAAAGCAAGCATATATAAAGGATTAGAGGATGGTTCAATTAATATGGTTATTGGAACTCATGCTTTAATTCAGGATGAAGTTAATTATCAAAATCTTGGTTTAGTTATAACTGATGAACAACATAGATTTGGTGTTCATCAAAGAGCTAATCTTCAAAATAAAGGAATTACTCCTGATGTATTATATATGAGTGCTACTCCAATACCTAGAACTTATGCTCTTACAATATTTGGTGATATGGATGTATCAACAATTAAGGAGAAGCCTCTAGGAAGACAAAAAATAGATACAGTTGTAAAAAAGAACAGTGAAATTAAAGATGTACTTGAAATGATGTATAAAGAATTAAAAAATGGTCATCAAGTATATGTGATTGCTCCATTAATAGAGGAAAGTGAAAATAGTGATTTAACTACAGTAAATGAATTAAAGGATCAGATGAAATTAGCTTTTAAAGATTTATATAAGATAGATATAGTTCATGGAAAAATGGCTAGTGGAGCTAAAGATATAATAATGGAACAATTTAAAAATAATGAAGTACAAATACTTATTTCTACAACTGTTGTTGAGGTTGGAGTTGATGTTCCTAATGCAACTACAATGGTAATATTTGATGCAGATAGATTTGGATTATCAACACTACATCAATTGCGAGGAAGAGTAGGAAGGGGTACTTCTAAAAGTCAATGTATCTTAATTAGTGATAGTGATGCAGAAAGACTTAAAATAATGGAAAAAGAAGATGATGGTTTTGTTATATCAGAAGAGGATTTTAAATTAAGAGGACATGGTGATTTATTTGGAACAAAACAATCAGGAGATATGAGTTTTAAGATTGCATCAATAAAGAATGATTATAAAATACTATTACAAGCTAAGAAAGATTCTAAAGAATATTTACTAAATAAAGATACTGATAATGATGAATTAAAAATTAGATTGATTAATTCTATTTCTTTAAAAGAATCATAGTTGACAAATATAATTATATTTGTTATTATTGTTTCTCGGTGGGTTTAATAGAATAATAATTTATAAGTAGTAAAAACACGAAATAAATATTATTTCGTAGTTTTTTTTCGACAAATTTCAAAGAATGAAAGGAGAATTTAAGTGATGGAATATAGAAATTTTTTGGAAAGAAATGGGTATGATACTAATATTGTAGGATCAAATTATTTTATAGATCTTTTAGAAGAGGTTGTTGAGAGATTATTAGATAATATTGATATTTCAGAGATTGAAGAGTCATTTCCAAGTATATGTTTGGAATATTATCATTTTGTTTATGAGGTATCTAGATTCAAGTACTTAGAAGAGTTAGATTATTTTAGTAGAAATGGATATAGAGGGGATAGTGACATTGAAAAAAGTCTATGGAATGAACCTGTGTTTTCTAAGCTTATAAGACTTGGAAACAGATATATTCAGGAAAGAAAAAAAATAGAAAATAATAAAGTATTTACTAAAAATAGAAATTGTAAAATTTCGAATGTTTTTTAATAAATGCGATTGACAATTTAATAATTATCATTTATGATTAAAGTGCATAGTAGAAAATACTATGCCGATATCTCTAACGGTTTTAATGTTAGAGTATATTCAACCGAACCCCCTGAAGTTCCCTCGAGAGAGGGAACACTTTTTGTTTTATAAGGGTTTCTGAGGTTTTTAATTTTTTCTAGATACCAAGCCAGATACCAAAAACCTTTTTTCAGATACCAAATTTATTTTTTATTTAAGTTTATTTAAATACCTAGATTTAAATTATCTATGGTATTTTTTACATTAGTAAGATTATTTGGAAACATGTGAGCATAAGTATCTAAAGTTTCTTTAGTACTAGCATGTCCTAAATACTTAGATACTGTTGTTACTGGTTGTCCTGTATTTATTAAAAGCGATGCACAACTATGTCTAAAACAGTGTAGTGCTATTCTTCTAATATCAGCATTTTCAGCAATTCGTTTATTTATTCTATGCATCATTCCAAATGTTAATGGATCAAGTTCTCCAAATATAAACCATTTTTCATTAAATCCATAGTATTTCTTTTTCTCATTATAAAGATTTACTAAATCATTGTATAAGACATCAGTAAGAGGTAATGTTCTAATACTTTTAGATGTTTTTGGTGGTGTCAATTCATAATACTTTTGACTATCCTTAACACTATTAGCTTGTTTAGTAATAGATACTAGTTTATTATTCCAATCTATATCAGACCATTGAAGTCCACGACATTCACCACGACGTAATCCACAATAATATAACATTTCAAACATTGTCTTATCATTTAGATTAGTAGCACCAGTAATATATTTTTGAAATTCTTCAAAAGTATAAACATCTTTTTCTTCTTTCATCTCATTTGGATCTTTGAAGAACTCTATTTTCTTATAAAAACGCATTAAATTAATATCATACATTTTCATACCCCAGTTAAGAATAATCTTAAGAAATTTTTGAATATCATTTCTACTAGAACATTTAATAGGTTTATCCCATAATTCTTGTTGAAACTTGTGATATAAATTGCCATCCATATCTTTTAACTTAACATTTTCAAAACTAGTAAAATATCTTCTTCTTTTTAAATATGTTTCCATAGTTCTTCTACGAACTTTGTTTTTTTGTGATTCAATATATTGGTCGGTAAGAGTACCAAATGTCATATCCATATCTCCACCAAACTCAACCTTATTATTTAGAAACTCTCTTTCAGCATTCATTGCATCTAGTTTAGTTTTATATGCTTGTGAAAATTTCTTTTTCCATTTTCCACTCTTATCTTTTTCGTTCCAATAATATTTATATTTACGACCATCTTTAGTCCATTGATTTTTAGGTAATTTATATATTCCCATATATTGTTCCTCCTTTGTTGGAATTTATAAATATACCAGTTCGTAACAATCTTATTTTATCATATAAACTGATAATATTATAAATCATCTTTCTAAATCATCTTTAGATTTTGAATATTTCTTTAAATAATCTCTTGTAGTATCAATAGCATAATCAATATCATTTGCTTCATGCCAAGAATAAGGTATATGAAGAATTTCAAATATTTTAGAAGTAAGAGAGTATATCTTATCTTGAATTTTTTTCTTAAAATTCTTAAATTCATCTGCTAATTCTTCAAATTTATTCTTCCAAGTATTTATTTCATCATCTTTTTGGTTAATAATAATTTTTTGATTAGCTATAATTTTATTTTGTTCCTTATAAGCTTTACCAGATTTAAAACTATTAACTTCTTCAGTAAGAGATTTAATCTCTAAATCTTTCCTTAAATTATCTTCAGCAAGTTCTTTTGAATAAGTAGATAGATTATCAATATCTTCATCTTTATATTGCTTAATAAGACCTTTTTTAACAGGATTTAAGATATCTTTAGCAGTTTCTTTATCAACTTTATCAATAAACTCATTTTGACTCTTATTTGCCTCTTTTAATAGTTCATTTTCTTTTCTTATTTCTTTGTTTAGAGCATTTAGTTCTTTTTGTTGTTTCATAGCATTAGTTAAATGAGTTTTATCACCACCAATTTCGCCTCTAAATAAGTTATAACCTTTAGATTTAATAAATTCATTATAATCATCTTGTAAAAGAGTATATGAAGCATTACCACCTTTTTGTTTCCAAAATTGATCTGAGTTTAAAAATTTACCTTTAACAGTTTCATAAATATTTTTTCCATTCTCATCTTTCTTTTGAATAGGTACTAATTTCTTTTCTCCCTTTTTATTAGTTATTTCATGTTTTAATTGATGACCATTTTCATCTAGTTCAAATACTTTTCTTTTAACTTCATTTACAACTGGATTAAAGTAGATATGCATGTGTGGTGTAGATTCATCGAGATGTATTGCTGCATATCTAATATTTTCTTTACCAACATAATTAGAAATAAAGTTAAGACTTTCATCAAAGAATCTTCTTATTTCAGTTGGTAATCCATGTTTTTCATCTATAATTACATGTTTAATTGGTTTACCAGCGTTATCTCCAGTTTTATAAACTTCTCCAGTATCTTTAAATTCCATTCCATAATGCTCAAAAAATTTCTGACCACTTGATATTATTAATCCATTTAATACCTTAGTACTTTTTTTATTTGGATTATAGTTTATATTGTTTGAATAAAGATAATCATAAGTTGAACTAGCAAGAGTAGGGCCATCATAATTTATGAGTTCAATATTATATGGAGTTCTAGTGCTATCATATTTACCCGATCCTTTTCTTTCTTTTAATTCTTTATCTAATCCACCAATATCTGATGCTTTAAACTTCTCTAATCGTAGTGCTTGTTTACCTGAGTACATTTATTTTTGCCTCCTTTCAAATCTGTTTTTAAAATAATACTCTATCTCACTAGGGCATAATTGTATATGCCCAACCGTGAGCTAAGGAATATTCCTTAGAATCCTTTATGCTTGTAATAGCTAGAGCCAATATTTGTTTGCTCAAATAAAGGCATTCGCTATCACAAGATTAATTAAACGATATACTATATCTTTTAATTAATTTATAATGAATTCACTATCGCCACTTCCAACCTTACAGGTCAGAACGTGCCACTTTCATTCATTATTTTCTGAAGGTCCTTCATAAGTACAATGCCATAATCTTTGATTACCATTTCTCTTATTTGTTATATGAAGACCTTCATGCTCCAACACTTTTAGGTTTCTTTGAATTAAACCTCCAAGTTGTGTTGGAGTTAATAAAATATTTGTTTTAGATAAAATATCTGATATTGTATAATCAAAATCTTTTTTAGAAACTGCATATTTTATAAATAAGAGTAGATTATAATCAGTCTCATCATTGTTATTTTCATCAACAACACTAAATGTTTGATTATCATTTCTTTTTAAATTTAATTCTAATCTACCTAAATCTCTACCTTTATAATCCAAAGTTAGTTTATTATAATCATTTCTTGATTCCTTTAATTTAATAATTCCAGATACATCAGCATTTAATCCAACACTGCCCATAGTGTCATCTCTTTTATTTAAGTGATGAGTAACAAGTAATGTGATATTATACTTTTTACATAATTCTTTTAATTTTCTAAATACAACATCATTTATTTCTTGATAGTTATTTAAATCATAACTAGTATCAAATTTTATATCTTTTAACATATCCATAATCACAAATAGTTTTTGATTATTGGATGCTAACTGATGAATATCATATTCAATATCTCTAATATAAAAATCTGATATATCATCTGAATCTATTATGTGAAGTTTATCTAATTTAGGCTTTAAATTCATTAACTTAAATCTTGTTTCTAATTGATTTATATCTCCCTCTGTGGTAATATATAAGACATGAGAGGGATTTACTTTAAATCCTAAAAAATCTTCTCCAGTAGTAAGAGAGAAGGCAAGTTGCTGGGCAAACATTGACTTGCCAACCTTAGGATGAGATACAAGTAGATAAACTCCATTTGATATCATTAAGTTCTCAACGATGATATCTTTTTTTATGGTCTTATTTATTTCATTTAATTGTTTCATTTGTATCTCCTTTCTCACAATTTTTTAGTTAATTCTTTACTATAAACTCTAGATTCTAAATAAGGTATATCAATATCAAAGAATGCTACAACTTCTTTAGTTGGAACAACAGACTTTGGAATAAGATAACCTTGTTTTTCAAGCCTTTCTTTTATCTTCTTTTTAGCCTTTAGTGCAGAATTTCTTCCTAGATGTCCTAACTTCATAATATCTTCTAGGGTGCACCATTGCTTAGCTATTAAATTTAATGTTTCTTCTGCAGACATATTTTTTCCCTCCTTCCTAATTGTTTTGTGGTGATACATAAATGTAATATGTATCATCTAAAGAACTATATATAATATATTTCTTTTTTCTTAATTCTCTAAATGCTAGAGCAACATCTTTTCTACTATCATTACTAAGAGAGTAGAGGTCGACATTCTCTAGTTCATCATTAGATCTAACTAATAGAGAGTTAAGCATACCTATAGCACTAACTGACAAATCTTTAGGTATTACATATTCGTTAGTAGTTTGTTTCTTTAGTAATTTCATACAAATCCTCCTTTCTAAAATAACGTCCGATATTAAGGACAATTTAAATATAACATTGTCCGAAAAAGATGTCAATACTTTTTGTCCGAAAATATAGACAAATAATTAAAAAAGTGATAAAATTAAATTGTGAAGGAACAAAAGGGAAGAAAGAAGTGATTAAATGAACTCAGAAGAACTTAAGAATTTAATTGAATCAGCAAGAGTAGAAAAAGGTATTTCTCAAAGAGAACTTGCTAAATTAACTGGTATAAGTAGAAGCACTTTAAATGATTTAATTAATGGAAAAATAAAAAAAGTAGATATTGATGATCTACGTAAGATTGCTGAAACGTTAGATATGTCATTGCAAAAATTATTAAAAGTTGCAGGTTATGATGAAATGCTTTTCTATTTTTCTAAAGATAAATATGCAAATAAATCTAGCAAGGATTTAAAAGAAATGATTAAAAATTATGAAGAATCTCAAAGAAATTTATTAGATTTCGATACTGAAAAAAGAAAAAAAGTAAGTGATGCAAGACAAAAGTTATTTAATACAATAGAACACTTACAAATTATGAAAGATAATAAAGACAGTTTATATACAATAGATAAAGCGATTGAGGATATACAATTTGCTTTTGATGAATTAGAATTTGCAGAGCATAAATACAATTATGAAAAATTACCAAAGAAAAATTAGTTTATACAACGAAAAATAACAAAAATTCGTTTTATATAATTTTGTGAAACGAAAAAGTTTAAAAATTCGTTCTATATGAAAATAGATAATAATTAGTTAGAGAGAGGTATTTGATATGAATAAAATATTAGATTTTTATAAAAAAACAAGTCCATATACTGACTTAGGATTATATAAAGAATTCGCAATGAAATTGCCAAATGATATTAAAGAATTAGCAAAATTACAAAGAATGCAAATAATACATCCAATAATAATATGGAATAATTTACAAGATGGCTGGTGGGATGATTTAAAACAAGTCCCAAAAACAAGTATAGTTTTTGAAGATGATATATTTCCAACAGCACAATCTATGTTAGCTGAATTATTAAGAAGAGATACGAATTATAGTGTAGATAGAAAAGTAGAAGATAAAATTCACGTTACATGTAGAGGTGAAGCAGTACTACTTGCATCAATCTTAAAAGCAAAAGGAATACCAACTCGTGTAAGAAGTGGATTTGCAGAATATTTAAGACATGATGGTATATATTATGATCATTGGATTACAGAATACTATAGTTATGAAAAAAATAGATGGGTATTAGTTGATGCTGATAATCAATGGGGAGATACCAAAATAGAGTTTGATTTAAATGATATACCAAGAGATAGATTTCTATTAGGTGCGGAAGCTTATTTAAGCCTAAGAAATAAAAAGATGGAAGATAAAAATATATTATATGCCTCAGATCCAGTAACTATCGGATTACCTGCTGCAATAAGAGCACTATTCTATGATTTTCATTCATTAATGAATGATGAAATAATTTTTGATTTTGTACCTAGATATGTTTTAGAAAAAAACTTTAATTTAACTGAAGAAGAATTAAAAGAATTAGACGAATTAGCACATCTGATGTTATTCCCAGATGAAAATTTTGATGAACTGACTAACATATGGGATACAAATATAAAATATAGGATAATGGCTGGCGGATTGAATTAATAAAAGGAGAATGATAATAATGGATATAAAGTTTGAAAAAGATGATTTTAAATTTAATGTAAGAAGTTCTTGTATAATAAAAGATAAAGAACATAGAAATGTAATTTTGACTAACATGAGAGCAGTAAAAGATCATGAGGCTTTTCTATTACCTGGTGGTAGATTAGAAATATTAGAAAACTCACTAGATGCAATATATAGAGAAATGCAAGAAGAATTAGGAATAACACTAGATTATAGATTAATCTCAATAGAAGAAAATATTGTTGAAGATACAAAATTTCATATGTTAGAGTTTGTATTTTATGCAGAAATAGAATCATTTGATGAAATAAAAACTTTAGATGATGGATGGGATAAATTTAAAATAGTGCAAATTGAAGATATTGAAAATGTTGATATAAGACCACAAACAGTTAAAAGATTAATCCAACAAGAAAATTATAATGGAATTACTCATAATATCAATTATGATTGGGCTGAGTGCAACGAAGATATCAAAGGAATGAAAAAGTAATATTTGAATAAAATACACTATAAATATGTGTATTGATGGTTTAAATAAAAGAAATATAGGTGATTAGATGAAAATAATATTTACTGGTGGAGGTACAGCAGGACACATATCTCTTAATCTTGCACTTATTCCACATTTTATTGAACTAGGATATGAAGTACATTATATTGGTTCAAAAAATGGAATGGAAAAAGAAATAATAAAAGAAATAAAAGATGTAAAGTATCATGAAATTTCTACAGGAAAACTT
The DNA here is from genome assembly GCA_902768065.1 of uncultured Erysipelotrichaceae bacterium. The sequence continues at coordinate 34,438 of CACXJP010000002.1, read as the reverse complement.
AGAAGATATTTTTCAATAGAAAATTTTAAAGATCCATTTAGAGTTATTAATGGAGTAATTGAATCGAAAAGAATAATAAAGAAGATTAATCCAAATATAGTTTTTTCAAAAGGTGGATTCGTATCACTTCCAGTAGTAATAGGTGCGAAATTAAATAATGTACCAGTAGTAGCACACGAATCGGATTTGTCAGCAGGCCTTGCAAATAAACTAGCATCTCCATTTTGTAAAAAAATATTCTTAACATTTGAAGATAAAAATAATAAATTTAAAGAAAAAGGAGAATATGTAGGTGCACTAGTAAGAGAAGAAATAAAAACTGGAAATAAAGAAAAAGGTAAAAAAATATGTAATATTAATAATAATAAACCTACGATATTAGTTATGGGTGGTAGCCTTGGTGCAAGAAGTATAAATGAAGCAATATGGGATAATATAGATGAAATATTAAAAGATTTTAATGTGATACATATATGCGGAAAAAATTCAGTAAATAAAAATATAAAAAGAGATAATTACATACAATTTGAATTTGTAAAAGATGAGTTAAAACATATTTTTAAGGTTGCAGACATGGTTATATCAAGAGCAGGAGCTAACTCAATATTTGAATTTCTATCACTTAATCTACCAATGTTATTAATACCACTACCATTAAGTCAAAGTAGAGGAGACCAAATAGAAAATGCTAAATACTTTAAATCAAAAGGCTATTGTAATATATTAGAAGATGAAAAAATAAAAGATAATTTACTAGAACAAATAAAAAACACATATAAAAATAGTACTACAATGAAAGAAAATATGAAAAATCAGAAAGAAATAGGTAATATTAAAAATATTGTAAATAGAATAATAGAATTACAAAATAATGAATAACAAATGACACTATGACACTATAAATGCGTGTAGGGTACTCACAAACAATGTGTCATTGTGTCATGGAGTATGAAAAAAATTTAAACTGTGATATAATATAATATATAAAAAAGAAGCGCTAGTACAGGCTTATGTTTTATAAGTTTTTGTATTGGCGTTTTTATTGTAGTAAGGAAGTGGAAAATATGGTTTTAAATTTAGAAAATGGTTATATTGTTAATTTACCTTCAGACAAGAAGTATAATATATTTTACGGACCAAATAAAATAGGTAAAACGCAGATATCTTTTTCAATGAAAGATTATTATGAAAAATCTGGTGAAAAAATACTTTTATTTAATGATAATATTTTAAGTGATATGGTTATTCAAAACAATGATGATATTAATTCGTTTGAAGTAATGCCAATGGCTCAAGAATATAACAAATATCATAGTGAAATGCGAAAGAATAAAGAAAAATTATCGATTAAGAATAATTTAAAAGAATTATGCTTAGTTAACACGAAAAAAGCTTTTCAAGGATTTGAGAAAATAAGTGAATATATTAATGATGATACATTTGTTTATGATGGTGATGATTTATCTCCCTTATATCTTGAAGAAGATATAAAAAATATGTATAAGCCAAAAGATGTTTATTTAAATATATTTGAAATAATTGATAAATTAAATAAAGATAATATTAGAATAATTCCTGAAAATATAAAGAAAGTTGTTGACTATGATGTTTATAGTATTCAAAAAAGAATAAATGAAGAACCAACAAAATTTAAGAATTGTCCTGTTTGTTTTTCAACTATTGACCAAGAAAATTTGAATAAAATAAGAGAAAGTGTTGAAAATGGTTCAATAGAAAAAGAATTACAATTATCAATATTATTTTACCTCGATAATAAAAGTGATGTGTTAAAAAACGTAATGGCTGAAATATTGTTGTGTGAATCATATGAAGAATTTAATAAGAAATTTGTTTTAGAAGTTGAAAGTTCAATTATTGCCTATTTAAGCAAACAGTATGAAAAAAAAGAAATTTCAATATATAAGGAAAATAAACAAAAAGTGGAAGAAATATTAAAGAAAATAAAAGACTTTAAGATAACAGAGAATAATGAACTTAATGAATATATAAAAAACAAATTAAAAAAACATTCTGTATATAAAAATTCTGACATAGACATAAAAATTAAAGATGGAAAGTTAAAAGTGGTTAATAGTCAAGTCGATTATGATAAAATGTCAAAATCAGAACAAAATTATTTTAAATTTCTTTATTTTGATATATTAGTTCATCAAAAAGTTTTAGAAGGTAATTTACATATAATTATTGATGATCCGTTTGATAGCTATGATGATATTTATGTTCAAGATTCAATAGCAATAATAACAAAATTGATAAAAGAACATATTGATGATATTGATACAATAGATATTTTTTCACATAGTATGTATATTCTTGACTTATATGATTCATTAAAATCAGTATATAAAAAGTTTAATATTTATTGGATGGATCAAATAGGTTCAACTAAAGAAATAAAAATATTTGAAGATGGATATGATTTGTTAAAAAAAATAGATATAAATCCTTATGACTATGGAATTATTTTGAAAATTAGTGATAAAATGGTTGATAAGTATTCATTAATTGCATTTGCTGCACTTTTAAGAAATGAAATAAATGTTGAACGTTTGTTATTTAAGCATAATAGTAATAGTGAATTTAATATTGTAAAAGATAAAGTAGAAGAATTGTATAATAAAATATCTGAATCAATTGATCATGTAAGAGAAGATATAACAATAACTGAATTGAATAGTAATATCAATGAAATATTTTATTTTGATTTGACAGATAATGAATCACAAAATGTATCATTATTATTTGACGAAATTTCAAAAGAGTACGTCGATATAGATATTAAAGTTAAAACAAGTTCTGGAAATATTGTGCCAGTTTCTAAAGATGATGTTTGCTATATATTAATCTACAAAATACTGTTTGGATTAAAAATAAGAAGATTATTGGAAAAAAAGGCATATGATATTGTGCAGGAAGAATATACTGAAGTGGGAGATTTAATAGAAAAAATACCCGATACCCCATTATATGACTATTATAATTTATATAAATATATAATTAATTCGTTTAATCATTCTTCATCAAGAATTGTTCCACCAATTTTTGTATATAGTTTTAAATCACTAAGAGAAATGTATGATGAATTAATGGCTATATAAAATTCCAGATACCAAAACCAGATACTAAATGCAAAAAATAAAGTTATTTTAATAAACTTTAGTAAATTTAAGAAAATGAAAAAGCCTTATTTTATAAGACTTTGACCAATTATTAAATTGTTACGAACTGATATTTAGATTTCCCCCTGAAGATAGGCCTTATGGCCTATCATTTTTTTTGTCTTATTTTATAAAAAAACAAAATTTTAATATTTATATAGAGTTTTATTCATCTAGCTACCTATCCAAACCAAATTTATTTCTATTTTTTAAAGTGAGATAAGTTTTAAGGATAATATGTTATAATGGTTATGAGGCGTGATAAAAATGAATAAAAAATACTTTTTTTTAGGAGTTATTAGTTTAGTAACGTTTGGATTGTTATTACCACAACCTATACAAGCAATATTGATATATTCGCCATTAAAAACAATTTTTAATAATCATTTGATTGTTTTATGCATCATTGTTGGAATTATACAAGCAATTTCTGAAGAATGCGGTTATTATTTTGTAATGAAAAATGTATATAAAAAAGATCATAATAAATTTTTACCAAAATGGTTTGGTCTCGGTAGAGGAATATTTCATACAGTTTTTGATATAGGAAGTTCAATTGTTCTAATATCTAGTTTTGGTAGTGGACTACTATTAATTATATCTCGACTGATATCATTAGTTGCACTTCTTTGTTTAACTTATTTTGATTTTATTTCTTTAAAAGAAAAGAATATAAGGTTTCTTATCGTTAGTATAATTTTTCATTTTGCTATGAATAGTATTCTCTATGCAAATGAATTGAAATTATTAAATTTTTCTGATTCATTATTTGTATTAATTTATTCTTGCACAGTAATTGCTGTTAGTAATGTATTAATAAAAAAATGTAATTTTAAGGGAGTGATTCTATGAAATATGATTGTCTAATAGTAGATGATGAAAAAGAACTTGCGGATAATACTTGTGAATATTTAAATATGTTTAACATTAATACATATGCCTGTTATAGTAAAAGTGAGTGTAATGCTTTTTTTGAAAGTAATGATGCATCACTAATACTTTTAGATATTAATCTACAAGATGGATCGGGTTTTGATTTATGTAAGCAATTACGTAAAGAAAAAGATATTCCTATTTTATTTATATCAGCAAGAAATACAGATGATGATAAAATAATTGCTTTAAATATAGGTGGGGATGATTATATAGAAAAACCATATTCACTTGGAGTTTTACTTGCGAAAGTAAAAGTAATGTTAAAAAGATTTAAAAAGGAAGACCTAAAAGAATTTAATGATGGTAATTTAAGAGTTGACTTTCAAAATAAAGAAGTATATTTAAAAGATAATTTAGTTAAACTAACTAGTTTAGAATATAAATTATTAACATATTTAATAAATAATTCAAATAGATTAGTTACAAAAGATGAACTATTTGATAATGTTTGGCAAGATAAATTTACAGGAGATGGAACACTTAATGTTCACATAAGAAAAATAAGGGAAGCAATTGAAATAGATCCAAATAATCCAAAATATATTACTACCGTTTGGAAAGAAGGATATAAGTTTGAAGGTGAAAGTAAATGAGAAGAAAAACAATTATAATCTTATTTATTTTTACTTTTCTTATGGAAATATTTATATGTACATTTTTATGTGAAAGAATAGAAAGCGTTAACCAAGATATAGTAAAAGTAAATGAATGTGTAAAAGAAGTAGAGGAAAATTATAATGATGAAGATAATTATTGTAAAATATTAGATTATTCAATAATTGATACTAATGATAAATTAATATATAAGACAAAACAATCTGAATCTAATTCTTTAAATGATGCAATTAAGAATAATGACATTATTCTTGATTTAAAAATTAATGATATAGTAGTAGGTAAAATACTTATAAAAAATAATACTAATGAATTAATAAATAATTATAAGAATTATATATTTATTACTGTATTTATAATGTTTATAATTCAAATACTTTTATTAATAATATATTCAATATATATAAATAGAAATATTATAAAACCATTTAATGATCTAAATAAATTTGCAGTAAGAGTAGCAGATGGTAATTTAGATATTCCATTATATATGGATAAAAAACATGTATTTGGAGGATTTACTGAAGCATTTGATTTAATGAGAAGTGAACTAAAAAAAGCTAGAATAAATGAAAAAAATGCAAATGATGCTAAAAAAGAAATGGTATCTAAATTATCTCATGATATAAAAACACCAATTGCTTCTATTAAATCAACATCAGAAATAGGTTATGAAAAAACAAAAGATAAAGATATTAAAAATTATTTTAATCAAATAAATATAAAAACAGATCAAATAAAAATATTAGTAGATAATTTATTTAATTCTAGTATTAATGATATAACAGAGATTGATGTAAATCCTTCTAATTATAGTTCTGATATTTTAAATAATTTAGTTAAAAATGCTGACTATCTAAATAAACTAAATGATTATAAGGTTCCTAATTGTAATATTTATATAGATAAAATACGTATGCAACAAACATTAGATAATATAATTAATAATTCATATAAATATGCTAATACAAAGATAGATATTAATATAGAAAAAGAAGAAGAATACTTAATTATTAGTTTTAGAGATTATGGTAATGGAGTAAATGAATTAGATTTACCTTTATTAAAAGAAAAATATAAAAGAGGAAGAGATGTAAAAGACAAAGATGGCGCAGGATTAGGACTTCATCTAGCTAATTATTTTATGGATAATATGAATGGTAAATTAGAGTTTAGTAATGCTAATCCAGGGTTTATTGTAACTATTTATATTCGTATTATTTAAGAAATATTTAAGAATTAATTAAAGTTATTTAAGAAAAAATAGCGTACTATGTATGTTGTAAAGGGAGAGAGTTTTATGGGAAATATAATAGAAACAAAAAAATTATGTAAAACATTTTCAAATGGTGGATTACAACAACATGTACTTAAAAATATAGATTTAGAAATATATGAAGGTGATTATACAATTATAATGGGAGCATCAGGAGCAGGTAAATCGACACTTTTATATACACTATCAGGTATGGATAAACCTACATTAGGTCAAATATCATTTAATAATAAAGAAATAACTAAAATGACTATTGATAAATTAGCTCAATTTAGAAGAAAAAACTGTGGATTTGTATTTCAACAGACTTATTTAATAGATTCTATGAGTGTACTTGATAATGTGTTAGTATCAGGACTTCTTGTTAATAATAATAAAAAAGAAGTAGTAAAGAATGCTAAAGAAATATTAAAGAAAGTAGATATAAAAGAAGAATTATGGACTAAATTTCCAACACAATTATCTGGTGGAGAAGCTCAAAGAGTAGGAATAGCAAGAGCTTTAATTAATAATCCTAAACTTGTTTTTGCAGATGAACCAACAGGAGCACTTAACTCTAAAACTGGAAAAGATGTTTTAGATACTCTAACAGAATTTAATAACAAAGGACAATCTATTGTTATGGTTACACATGATATTAAAAGTGCAAGAAGAGGAAATAGAATTATTTACCTAAAAGATGGTGAAATAGTTGGTGAATGTAATTTAGGAAAATATATTCCAAATGATAAAGAACGTCATCAAAAATTATCTGACTTCTTAATTAAGATGGGGTGGTAATATGAAAAGTATATTACTAGCTAAATCTAATTTAAGAAAGAATAAAGGACTATCTATTTGTATTGCTTTGTTAATACTTATAGGTGCAATCTTTCTTTGTGTATCATGCTTATTAGTTTTTGATTTTCAAAAAAGTTCGTATAAAGAAGCTGAAAGATTAAATGCATCAGATGCTGCAATATATTCATCAGGTAATGCAGGCAATATTACCAAAGAATATATTGATAGTATTATTCCAGATAGTGTTTCTGATTATTTATATACTGAAGATTTATTTGTTCAAACATCAATAAAATTTAATGAAGGAGAAATTACTCCATACGTTAATTTTATTAAAAGTGAGGCTTTAAATAGAAATATATCTAAAATAGAAATAATTGAAGAAGATACAAGCATTATAGATAACTATATTTATATACCTTACCATATCCATACTGGAGGAGGTATAAATATAGGGGATACTTACGAAATAAAATTTCCAACAAATACATATAGTTTTAAAGTAAAAGGATATATTAATACTATTTATGGTGGATCATATAACATGAATCAATATCATATGCTTATAAGTGATGAAGATTATGCTAAAATTGAAAATGATAATCCAACTTCAAAATCATTTACTTTATATATTAATTATAAAGAAAATTTTAAAGATACATCTATACTAAAAGAATCAAATAAGATTGTAAGAGAAATATTTATTGATAAAAATATTGAAACAATAGTAGCACCATTAAATACAACAATAGAATCAAGAACATTTCTTTCAATGATATTCTTTGCCTCATTTTTTATGACAGTAATAATTATTATTGGAATAGTTATGCTTATGATCTTTAATAATATTTCAAATTATATTAAAGAAAATATGAAAAATTTAGGTGCTTTAAAAGCTATGGGGTATACAACAAAAGATTTAAAAAAATCATTATTATTTCAATTTGGAATATTAACAATAATAGGTTTAGTTTTAGGTATTATATGTGGATACTTATTTATGCCAATAATAACTAATATGTTAATTGCACAATCTGGTATTCCATATAATCTAAAATTTAATATAGCCTCAACATTAATTACTTTAATTGTTATTAGCTTATTTGTATTATTTGTTGTAATGATATCAATTAGAAAAATAAAAAAAATAGAACCAATTATCGCATTAAGAGATGGAATTGAAAATCATAATTTTAAGAAAAATCATATTCAACTAGATAAATCAAAATTATCTATTAATACCAGTTTATCTTTAAAAAACATGTTTAAAAATATTAAGCAAAATATAATTAGTTTCATAACTATAATATTCTTATGTTTCTTAATGGTTGCTTCAGTAACTATGTATCAAAACTTTAGTAGAGAACCAAAACTTTCTTTATTAACATTTGAAATAGCTGATGGCATAGTTTCAGTAGATAATGATATAAAAGAAGAGTTTGTAAATGATTTAAAAAATGATAAAGATATTAAGGATTTTAAATATCTAACTAGTTATATGATGCATGATAAAGATTTTTCACCATTTGTAGTTTATATATTAGAAGATACTTCTAAAATTAACAATAAAGATAATTGTTATAAAGGAAGACATCCTAAACATGATAATGAAGTTGCTATATCAGGTAAATATGCTAAAGAAAATGGATATAATATCGGTGATGAAATAGAATATCAAGTTGGTAATAAAAAATACTCATATTTAATAACTGGTTTTATTCAAACTACAAATAATTCGGGACGTGAAGCAATATTATCATATGATGGAGCTAAACAATTAATTAATATTGATGAAGTTAGTTCAGTATATTATTTTGATTCTAATTTAAAAGCAAGTAAAATAATTGATAAATATAATGCAAAGTATGGTGATAAAATAATTACTACAGTAGATTTTCAAGAATTAATAAAAAGCCAATTGTCTACTTTTGTTGGCATTGCTAACTTAATGGTAATAGTAATTTCTATTATATCTGGATGTATTATAGTGTTAGTATTATATCTACTTATGAAATCAATGATATATGATAGAAGATATGAATATGGTATTTTAAAAGCGCTAGGATACAAAACAACAGATTTAGTAATTCAAAATGTCTTAGCGTTTATGCCAATAATAATAATTGCTACATTAATTGGTACAATCATTTCTTACTTTATTACAAATCCATATATTGGATTTAATATGAGACCATTTGGTATAATGAAATGTACAATGGTTATACCTATGGATTTATCAATAATATCTGCTTTATTTATAATTGGTATATCTGTTATTTCTACAATTTTAATGTCATTAAAAATTAGAAAAATAGAACCATATAATTTATTAATAGGTGAATAATTAAAATATATTTTTAAAAGTAAAATTAAATGATATATGACACTATGACATAATAAGTACTTGTGAGGTATTTACAAATTGTCATAGTGTCATTTTTGTTTTTCAGATACCAAATCCAGATACTAATTGAAAAAACTGAAGTTATTTTAATAAACTTTAGTAAATTTAAGAAAATTAAAAAGCCTTATTTTATAAGACTTTAGACAATTACTAAATTGTTACGAACTGATATTAAGATTTCCCCCTGAAGACCTAGTCGTGAGACTAGGTCACTTTTTTGTGCTATAATGTAAATGATTGGAGGGAACCTTATGTTAGGCAATCAATTGAAATTTGATAAAGATTTTAATAGTATTGTTAATAAAGCACCTTCTTTTTGGAGTAAAATTACAGATATTCCTAATAATATTAGATATTTTATAGATGAAATATCTAATAATATTGTTATATATGATTATAATGATCCTACATATTATTGTTCTAGTTGCTTTGAAAAATTAGATGATTTTTATTGTGTTAATTGTAATAAAGATTATAAAAAATTAAAATATGACCCAATAGAGTACATAAATATTATTGATCATGTAGATTGCTTTGATAAGTCAAGTTATAGTGTTGAACGCTATTATTATGTTTTTGATGTATTTGATGGAGAAGTAATCCTTTATAAGATTTGTGAAGAGTATTCTAGAGATATTTATATTGAATTTCATAGAAGTGTATTATCTATAAAAAATGCTTTTTGGATTTGTAAAGATAGGATTGTAGATTTAATTAATGATGAAGTGACTTTATATAATTCAATTAATGAGAAACTTATGTATGAAGATGAACCTTTTAATTTTTTATTTGATTATTTTGGTTGTTTTGATATTGATAGTGATGATGATTCTATATGTAGAAAAACTTTATATGTTGATAATCTTGAGATATTAAAAGATACTATTTATAAGTATACAAATATATGGTGTGCTAAAGAATTTTTAAAAGATTATGATTTTAGATTATTACATTTAACTTATATTCCTTTACATTATAGGGAATTTGAGTATTTAATAAAATATAAACTATATAGTTTAGCATTTGAAGCACCACATTTATTAAAGGGCAAGAATTTCAAAGAAAGATTTGGCGTTGAGAAAGAGAATTTAAAATATATGCAGGTTACTAATATTGATTATTATGAACTATTAGGATTACAGCTTAGTAAATATAGGAATAAAGTTTTAAATGGATTTCTTGGTGGAGAGCATAATACATCTATAGAATTATTAAAAACAATATCACCCAATATGGATGAATTTGCAAAGTATATAGAAAAATTTCAATTTGGATTATCAGAATATTATGATTATATAAAAATGGCCAAAGAAATGGGCTATGATTTAACTGATAAAAAGATTTTATATCCAGATGATTTTATAGGAGAACATGATAAACTATATTTACAATATGAAGTATTAGATAACCCTCTTCTTGTAGGTAAAATTAGAAGTTTATCTAATGTTTTAAGTTTTAATATCTATGAAGATGAAAAGTATATTATTTTTCCTGCAGATACAATAGAAAGTATGATTGATGAAGGTAGTCAACAACATAATTGTTTAAGAACATATATTTCTAGTTATAGTAGTAATATATGTCAAATATATTTTATGAGAGAAAAAACAGTTAAAGATAAATCCTTTGTTACTATTGAAGTTAGAAATAATAAAATAGTTCAAGCAAGAGTAAAATATAATAAAGAGCCAACAGCTGAAATAATGAATATATTAAAAAAATGGGAGAAGACTTTATTACCAATAGAAAATGAAGAGTAGAGGTGTTTATTTATGATTATTGAATCATTTGATGAATGGAAAGAATTTTGCAATTATTATAATGATAAGGGATTTGTAGAATTATTGGGTTTGTTTAAATATGAAGATGTTCATAATAATTATTTAAATAATTTACTTGATAAAAGTAATCCATATGGCTATGGATTAAAACCGATGATGTATTTTTTGGAATTAATTAATAGTAAAAATGGATTGTTTAACGATTTAAATAATGAAAATGATATTGAAGATTTAGATGTAAAAGTAAGAAAGAAACTTATTAAAAGTGGTATTCCAGATTTATTTATAACATTTAGATATAATGAAAAAAAATATCTAATATTATTGGAAGCTAAACTTGGTAGTGATGAACATGGTGATCAATGTAATAATTATTATAAAGAGGTAAGTGAGTTTACTGAGTATGATGAGAAGATATTTTTATATCTTACTTTAGAAGGTAAGGAACCTGATTCATGTAAAAATCATGAATATTATCCAATTACATATCAAAAATTAATTGATTATGTATATGATCCTCTTATTAGAGAAAAATCAAATAATATTTCATTGACAGTAGAAGAGTATTTAAAAGGTTTTAATTCTTTATATGATAATGGGTATGATTATAAAGATATTCCTATTACTAATAAAGGTAGAGAGTTAACAAAAAAACTGTTCTATCGTATAAAAGATTATGAGTATAGTAAAGAAGATATAAAGATGTTTATTAATAATAATAATAATATATATTTTATTAGAATATTTCTTAATAATATTAGTAAAATAAATGAATTAGAAGATAGTATTTTAGTTAATTTTCCTGAGTTAGAAGATTTAAAACCTAAATATTATGTAGATGATATAGATTATCCTGCTTCTCAATATGTTTATGAAGTACTTAAAAAACTAGTTAATGATGAAAAAATTAATATAAAAGATGATAAGTTTAGTTTTATTAATTTTGCGCCTGATGGGTATAAGTATTTGTATTCTGAAAAGGAATATAATGAATTAAAACATTATAGAGATTGTTATAGCAAAGATTATTATGGTAAATTAATTATAAATGGAGAAGATTATTATTATTCAATTTATTCTTTATCTGAAGAAGAAGGTAAAGAACTGATTAATAAAATAAAGGATACTTATTATAAAGAAGATAATAATTTAAAATTAGAAATAAAATATGATTATAAATAGAATGTATGTATAAATTATATTATAATGATTTTATGTCATATTTTAGTTATTTGAGTATTAGCAACTAAACCCCAAATAAACCCCATTTTTGAGTTAAATGTATAAATTGTTAGTGTTTTACTGATTTATGAGTGACGGCGAATCGTTGTAAATAAAGGGGATTAAAACCATGTAATACAATATGGTAGAACCCCCTGAAGACCTAGTCGTGAGACTAGGTCACCTTTTGTTTTAATATGTTTAATATGTATAAATAGTTAGATTAATAGTATTTTTTTCTTTTGTATATTATAATGAGACTAGAGGTGTTTTATGGATAATATAATTAAACAATCTATTGAAGGTAGAAAGAATGCTATATTTAATAGTTATGAAGTTACTGATAAAGTCATGATTAATAAGATTGATGATCTATTCAATAGAATTAATGATTTTGGAGAAAAATATAATGATGTGGGTACTTTTGAATCTGAGTTTGCTAATAGTCCTCTAAATAATGAATACATTAATATTTTTACTGAACTTGCAATGAAGGGAGTGTCTAATAGTATACCTAGTGTTGGTGAAATGGTTGCTGATCGAGTTGGGACTGAAATTAAGAATAGTGTTTTACCATCTTGTGCGGTTAGAGCAGATAGAAGAGATCAAACTATCAGAAATATTCCAATAGTAGGGGATATTGTAGATGCAGGACAAAAAATTGATTTATTTAATAAGTTTAGAAAGAAATAAATATGTAGGGTATTCCTGCTCTTTTTGATTTACTTACAATAAATGATAGAATTATTTTATAATTTTAATAGGAGGATTTTATAGTATGAAGGTAAATATTATTATTTTAATTCTTTTTGTCATAGTTGTAATTATTGGTGTCATATTTTTTGTCTATAAAATGATTGATAATAATACTAAGAATAATAATTGTCTTCCTTTTTCAGGTGGAAGTTTCCATGTTAACTTTGTTGTTAATGGTGGAGAAGAATTGCCTAACATGTTGGTTGAAATTGCTTGTAGTCCTGATAGTTATCTTGATTTACCAATACCAGTTAGGGATGGTTATAATTTTGATGGTTGGTATTATGATAAGGATTTTACTAAAAAAATTGATTTTACTAATTCAATAGATTTTAAACCAATACCAAAGTTTGATAATAAAAAATGTCAAATTGGATTTGAGGATATAGAGATATATGCAAAGTGGGAAAAGGTTATTTCTTAATATGATGTATATCAATTGTTAAGTTTCTGTTCTTATTGAATATATTATAAAAAAGGAATTGAGGTTATTATTTATGAATGGATTTTCTATATTAATGTTTATATTTGGATCTTGTGTTTTTTTTGCAGGTTTATATATGTTTACTGGACATAAGTTAGGAATTTTAACATATAGAGCAGCATTTAAAAATTTGAGTAGGACTGAATTGAAGAATATTGGAAAATGGACTATGATATCAGGTATTATTATTTTTATAATTGCAATCTTAGGTTGGATATTTAATTTTGAATAAATATCTATATTATTTTGTGATATAATACTATTTGTAGGATATGGTTTAAAGGTTTTCCATTAAAACTTAAATTAGGAAAAAGGATAGTTAAATATGACAATTTCGTTTTTAGATTTTTTTAACAATTTAATTAGTATGCCTAGTTTATTAGTTATAACTATATTAATATCAGCTGTCATGTTTATAAATGGTTGTTTGGATGTTCCTAATAATGTTGCTACTTGTGTTGGAACTAGAAGTATAGAACCTAAAAAGGCATTAATATTTGCTGCTGTTTTTAATTTTTTAGGTATGTTTGTTATTACATTTATAAGTGCTAAAGTTGCTCAGACAATGTTTAATATTGTAAATCTGGACGGTAGTATAACTAATAGTATGATTACATTATGTAGTGCTATGATAGGTATTGTTTTGTGGTGTATAATTTCATGGATGTTAGGTATTCCATCTAGTCAATCACATGCTCTTATTGCGGGTCTTTCTGGGGCTGCTATAGCGTTACAAGGTGGTATTGCGGGAATTAATTTTGATGAATGGAAGAAAGTTATATATGGTTTAATTTTTGTAAATCTAATTGCTTTTTTTCTTGGTTTTGTTATAACTAAAATTATTGAGATTATTTGTAAAAATATGGATAGGAGAAAGACTAATAAATTTTTCAAAGGTGCACAGATATTTGGAGCAATGATTATGTGTTTTATGAATGGTGCACAAGATGGTCAAAAATTTGTAGCTTTCCTATTACTTGGTATAGTACTATCAAGTGGTAGTTTAAATTCGTTTGGTAACTTTTCAATACCTGTGTGGTTATTATTATATTGTTCATCTTTAATAGCAGTTGGTGCGATTATTGGTGGTTTAAGAATTATTAAAACAGTTGGATTGAAGGTTGCAAAAGTGGAAAGATATCAAGGTACTGCTGCAGATATTTCAAGTGCTATATGTTTGTTTGCTTCATCTGTTCTTGGAATTCCTGTTAGTTCAACTCATACTAAGAATAGTGCTGTAATTGGTGTGGGTGCTTCAAAAGGATTATCAAGAGTAAATTGGAGAGTTGCTAGGAGTATGGTTTTGACATGGTTATGTACTTTTCCTTGTTGTGGTTTTTTAGGATTTATTGTTACAAAAATTCTTATATGGATTTTTGGTTAATATAATAGAGAAGAGGTATTTTTATGTTTAAAAAAGAAAAGTATAATTATTTTGATGAGTTTATTTTACTTACTGAATACATTGTAAAATCTGCGAATATATTAAAGAAAATAGTTTTAAATTATAATATAGATAAACTAGATGAAGATATAAGTGCTGTTCATAGGATAGAAAATAAGGCTGATCATACGGTTCATGCGATTAGAAGTAATTTAATAAAAGATTTCTTACCTCCTATTGATAGAGAGGATATAGCTATTATAAGTAAGAAATTAGATAATATTGAAGATGGTATAGATGAAACACTTATATTTTTTAAAATATTGAATATAGATACAATAAGAGATGATGTTGTTGAATTGATTGATATATTAATAACTTGTTGTAATGCTGTAAATGATATGTTTTTAAATCTTAATCATTTTAAAGATATAGAGTTGATTAATAAAAAAATTATTCAAGTTAATAGGTTAGAAGAACAAGGTGATAGAATATATGAAAAACTAATATCTTCTCTTTATAAGGATAGTAAAAATCCGATAGAGGTAATAAAATGGACTAAGATTTATAATTGTTTGGAAGATACAATAGATATATGTGAAGAAGTTAGTGATTGTATTGCTGATACTATTATGAAAAATTCATAGAATAGAAAACACTATATTATAGTGTTTTTGTTTTTTTTTATGATATTATTTATATAGTTATAATAGAAGGGAGATATATGATGAAAGATAAATTTATAATGTTTGTTATTGGGTTGTTAGTAGGTGCTATCATTGCATCAGGATCTTTTTTTGTTTACACAATTGCTAATAATTCGAGTAAATGTGATAATCAACAAATGCAAGGTCCAGGAGGACAACCACCTGAAATGCCAAATGGACAAAATGGACAACCACCTGCAATGCCAAATGGACAAAATCCACAACAATCTTCTAATAATAGTTAGAATTTGGAGTAAGATATGAAGAATAAAGATACATTAATATCTATTGGAATAATAATATTTTTATCCTTAATTCTTGGCTTTTTATGGTTTTTAATAATAATTAATACAAATAATGATAATAATAACAGGATTATAGATGGTAATAATAAATCTGTTTCATATAAAAGTATTAAAGAAATAACAAAAGATGAGGATATTAAAGGTGATTCATTTAAATCTACAAGTGCTGATGAAAATGTAATTATGGTATTGAATAAAGCAAAATCTAACGTTTCAGATATTAGTATTGATAAAAAAGGTGATTCTAGTTCAGGAGATAATACTAGTTTTTATGGAATTAATTCAGCTCTTTTAGTTAAAGATGGTGCGGAAGTTTCTATAAAAAATGTAGTTATTAATACAGACGCGACAGGTGCAAATGGAGTCTTTAGTTATGGTGGTTCAGCAACTACTAAGAATTCATCCGGTGATGGGACAACAGTAAATATAAGTGATTCAAAGATAACCACTTTAAAAGATAATTCAGGAGGAATTATGACAACAGGTGGTGGGGTGATGAATGCGACTAATTTAAATATAACTACCTCTGGTACATCTAGTGCTGCTATAAGATCAGATAGAGGTGGTGGAAAAGTAACTGTTAATAAAGGAACATATGTTACAAGAGGAAGAGGTTCTCCTGCTGTTTATTCAACAGCGGATATTACAGTGAAAAATTCTACATTAGTTTCTGAAGTTTCTGAAGGATTAATTATTGAGGGTAAAAATAAAATTGCAATAGAAAATGTTAATTTGACCGATACAAATAATGTTTTGCATGGTCAATCTACAACATATAAAAATATTTTTATATATCAATCTATGTCTGGAGATGCTGATACAGGTACTGCTTTATTTTCAGCAAAAAAATCAACTATAGTGACTAATAAAGGTGATTCGATTTATGTTACAAACACTAAGGCAAATATTACCTTAGAGAATAATAAGTTTATAAATAATGATCTTGATGGAAATTTTATTAGGATTCAAAATGATTCTTGGGGAAGTTCTGGAACAAATGGTGGAAATGTAAATTTAGAACTTATAAATCAAAGTATAACAGGTAATATAGTTGTTGATTCAATATCAGAGTTATCTATTAATCTAAAGAAATCTTCTTATTTAGAAGGTATTATAAATAATTCTGATAGTGCTAGAAGAGTTGTTTTATCATTAGACAAATCGTCTAAGATTAAATTGATGGGTGATTCATATGTTTCAGAACTAGTGGATGTTGATACAAAGTATTCAAATATTGATTTTAATGGATATAAACTATTTGTTGATGGTAAATTAATTAAATAAAAAAACTGATATTTTTATATCAGTTTTTTGTTACTTCAATATTTCCATACCAGTTTTCTATTGTTCCTGTTTCAAATGTTGCTGGTGATGGTCCATCAGTAATGCTTTGCCAATTGAACTTTCTTCCTGTTTTATTTACAATTTTATTTAGACTTCCATTCATACTTGTCCATGTAATTTGTTTTTTAAATGCATTTGCACCTATTGAGGTTACTGTACTTGGAATTACTACTGTTCCTTCTAGCTTACACAACTCAAATGCATTGTTACCAATTTTTGTAACTCCTTCGGGAATTGTAACGCCTTTTATATATGAGTAGTAGAAAGCATAATTTTCAATCGTTTTAACATTATTAGGAATAGTAACATTTGCAGTTTGATATCCTGCATATTGTAATAGAGAAGTTTTATCAAATCCACCTGATGCTTTTCTCTTATAAACAAATGGCCCTGTTTTATCACCATCTCCATTATCAACCCAGCTTAGCTCATTCAGTGCAAAGGCCAGACTACCAATGCTTGTGACAGAGTTTGGTATGGTTATTCCACCTTTTAAATTACAATATCTAAATGTGCTTCCATCTATCTTTTTTACTGTTGAGGGTATAGTTAAATCTGTTCTGTTAGCTCCTGCATAACCAATTAGTGTTGTATTATCAACTGTACCATTAGAATTTCTCTTGTATATCCAAATATCTCCATTGGTAACTTTATTTCTATTATATGCTAGTGTTTCAATAGATGTAACAGAACTTGGTATATGTAATTCTGTAATATTATTACCATAGAAAGCACTACTTTCAACTGTTTTTAAGTTTGATGGCATATTAATTTTAGATATACCACTTTGTGCAAATGCATTTGATTTTACGGTTGTTACTGTATCAGGGATTACAACTTCCCAACCAGAAAGTCCCATGGAATAGAATTCACTTGATTCAATTGTTGTCAGTGGGACCCCATCTTTAACTGCCGGTATAATGAATTCTTTATCTGTGAATTCCGACATATCTCCCATGTATCCTCTTATCCTTGAGTTGTCTCCATTTACATAAAGAAAACTAGGATTTGGTATTGGATTATTACAAAATGCACAAGATCCTAAAGTAGTGACAGAATCAGGTATACTATATTGGGTTATCTGATTTGTTTTAAATGACCTTGCTCCAATGGTTGTTAATCCTTCAGGAAATGTTACTTCAGGAATTTTATTATTCATAAATGCTTCTGTATCAATTTTTGTCAGTCCATTCGGCAGGACAAGTTTAGTAATACTATTATTGGCAAAAGCTCTGCTTTGAATTTCTTTTACAGTATCTGGAATAACAACCTCTGTCAATCCCATACTATTAAATGCATATTGATATATTGTAGTTACGGTATATCCATCTATTATACCTGGTATGTTTACTTTTGGTCCGCAACTTTTATTATAGTAGGTTATTTTTATTGTTTCATCATTTTCATTTTTTTGAAAACTATAACATTTGCTTGCTTCTTCTTCTGTTATTTCTGGAACAGGTAGAGCGTGTGTTATTTTTTTATTTTTACCAATTATTACTATTTTGGGTCTATTTTCGATTGGAACCTTATTATTAAGGGGCCTTTTGATGTTGTTATAAACATCTTTATGTGATATAACATTTTCTCCTCTTACATCGATTCTATTTCCACCCTCATCTTTACTTGCCCAGTAATAATCATAGGGTTTTCATTTTTCGTTCTTGTTACACAACGTAAGCATCTTCAAAAGGCGCAAAAGGACTTATTCCATTATTACTTTCCATTTCAAGATTTGAAAAGTGTATATAATAGGTTGTATCTAATTCCGATATTATTGGAAATTCATTTTGCATAATTGTTTGACGTGCAGCATCCATATATTCTTTGGCAATTACTACATATGTTTTCTTTTTAGAATTGTTTATTACTGCTGATACTGCAGGAATTGTGATTCCCATTAAAATTGAAATTAATGAAATTACAACCATAAGTTCAATCAGCGTAAAACCTTTGTTGTTTGATAATATTCTTTTCATTTTATTTCACCCTCAAACAATAATTCTTAATTTTTAGCGTTCTACTATTATATATATTTTAACATTTATTCTATTATAATTCACTTATTTATTTACTTTTTTCTTAAATTTTTATAATGATTAATAATTATAAGATTAAGAAAAAAATTGATTAATGAATTTTTTGATGTTATAATTATGTTATGGAGGATATATGAAGAAGAGTTATTTTATAATTATTGCGGTAGTGGCGTTGTTTATTACAACTGGATGTTTATCATCAGGAAATAAAAGGTTAGTTTGTAAACAAAATGCAAGTGGTGTAGATGTTACATTCAATATTGATTTTAAAGGTAATATGATTGATAAAATGGACTTTAGTTATGATGTAGATATGTCATCTCGTGATCAATCAACAATCGATTTAATTGCTAAACAAGATTTTTGTTCAATCGTTAAATCAAATATGAAAGATTATGCAAACGCATTTATTGGATGTAATCAAGATATTGAAAATAAGCATTTAGTTGTAAAAGCTGAATTAGATGTTGATAAATTAGCTGGAAATGCTATTAGTAAAAAAACTTCTCCTAGTGCCGCTAAAAAGGAACTTGAAAAACAACAATATACTTGTAGTTATAATTAAAAAGTAGATGATGTCTACTTTTTTTTTACATAAAATTACATATATTATAAATATTTTTATTATTTATTTTTATTCTTTATAAAAATGGGGAGTGAATAATAAATGATACTTGTAAAGCCGGATTTAAAATATTATGAGCAATATAAAGAGATGATGGATGAGTGGAATATGGAAGGATCTCGCATTGCTCCTTGGCCATTATCTTTAAAATATCATACTATGGATTATTATAAAGATATACTTAAAAGGGTAGAAGATGTTAGAAATGGAATAGATTTAGATGGGTACTCTTCATCAACTACTTATTGGTTATATGATGATGAGAAAGATATTCTAGTAGGGGCTTCTAATTTAAGAGATAAGATAGTTGGAGAATCTGGAGTTTTGTGGGGACATATTGGATATGGGATTAGACCAAGTGAGAGAAAAAAGGGTTATGCGACGATTTTGTTGGAATTAACTCTTGAAAAAGCTAAAGAAAAGGGTTTTAATAATATCTATGCAGGTTCCTATGTAGAAAATTATGGTTCCTGGAAAGTAATGGAAAAATGTGGGTTTGAATTTGAAAAGATTATATATGAAGAATCTACAGGATTACCTGTGAAAATATATAAGTATTTATATAAGGAGAATAATTAAATGAAAACAAAAGATTTCATTACAGAAAAAATGGATGAAAAGATATATAGTGCTAATAGTGGTGATTCAAAAGAAAATATTACAGAGATTTTATATTGTTTTTTAGATGAATTAGTTAAAAGAAAAAGAAAACAATCTAATATTGGTGGATTGAGTGCTGGACTTGTATCTTCTAAAGATGAATTCGCAGCAAAGGTAAATGAAAATGATGGTAAGTCATCTCACTTTCTTACAAGTATAAACTTAATTAAATATTTAAATGGAGATGATTTTTATATTACTGAGAGAGGTGTAGGAAATACAGCTCTATATAAAGATGATCTTAATACCCTTTTCTTATCTTGTATTGAAACAAGAATAATGGCTGGAGATAGAGAATTACTTATTTCTTTTGCATCAAATAAAGGTGTTTTATCTGAATTTCAAGAAGATTTACTACAAGCTATTGTTGATTCATGTAAATTACTTATTGATAATGATATTT
The DNA here is from genome assembly GCA_902768065.1 of uncultured Erysipelotrichaceae bacterium. The sequence goes on along the minus strand of CACXJP010000002.1, from coordinate 13,539 downwards.
TAGATGATGTAAGTCTTGGATTTAGAACAGGTAAAATTGATTTTAGAGTTAGTAGTTGGGATGATGATCAATATAAAAATATATGTGAAGCAATAGAAGAAGAAAGAAGAAGAACTGCTGTACACAATAGAGTATATGGGGGAAAATAATATGAAAAAAATAGTACCCGAAAAACTAAAAAAAGGTGATGAAATTAGGGTAATTGCTCCATCAAGAAATATGACTTTACTTAGTGATGAAACTATGAATATAGCAACAAGTAGATTAGAAGAATTAGGCTTTAAAGTTACTTTTGGAAAGAATGTTAATAAGAGTATGAATGATGTTTATTGTTGCGGAACCATAGAAGAAAGAATTGAAGATTTACATGATGCCTTTAGGGATAAAAATGTAAAAGCAATATTAACGGTAATTGGTGGTTTTAATGTAAATCAGATTTTGGATTATATTGACTTTGACTTAATAAAAAATAATCCTAAAATAATATGTGGTTTCTCAGATATAACCGCTTTACTAAATGCAATTTATTGTAAGACTGGCTTGGTTTCTTATTATGGACCACATTATTCTAGTTTTGGAATGAAAAATGGATTTGATTATACTTTAGAAAATTTTAAAAGTATTTTAATGGAAAATGAATTAATTACTATTACTGATTCAAAAGAGTGGAGTGATGATGCTTGGTTTTTAGATCAGGATAATAGAAATTTTATTAGTAATTCAGGTAGAGTAGTAATTAATGATGGAGAATGTGAAGGTACTATAATTGGAGGTAATTTATGTACTTTAAATTTACTTCAAGGTACTGAGTTTTTTCCAAAAGATGATAATATAATTTTATTTTTAGAAGATGATTCTCTATTAGGAAAAGAATTTACAAGAGAATTCGATAGAGATTTACAATCTTTACTTCATTCATTATCTAACAAAAAAATCAAGGGAGTAGTTATTGGTAGAGCTCAAAAAGATAGTGAAATGAATTTAGATAAGTGGAATTATATTCTTACTACAAAAGAAAGATTAAAAGATATTCCAATTGTTATAAATATGGACTTTGGTCATACAACACCTATATTTACATTTCCAATAGGAGGAAAATGTATTATAAAAAATGGAATAATTCAAATAGAAGATTAATCATTAAAACTTGTTTATTTATATTGAATAGATACTTGAAAAGGTTAAATGTATTTATAAAAAATAAAAATTCAGATAATAAATTGTCTGAATTTTTTATTTTGATGATTTGTTTTTATTTAATTAATAATCTATTATTGTGAGCAAGGAGGGATAATAATGAGTGGACAAGTATTATGTCATAATGAATTTACAATAGTTGGGAGAATAAGTGAAGATATGAAAGATGTAGATGGAAGAGTTAGGGTGTTGATTCTTTGCCCTAATGATGATGATTATAATGAACTAGCTAATAAGATATATGTTGATTTTAATAATCAAGATAAATCTATTATTAGTAATATGATAGGTTATCCTATTGCAGTAACTGGACATATTGAATATAACAATAAACTAATACTTATTTCTGATATGTATAGATTCATTAATTAAAAAAAGAGTTGAAGAACTCTTTTTATTTTTTTGCTTGTTTTTGATAATCATTTACAATTGTTATATTATGATTTGTTCCATCTCTATCTTTTATTGAAAGTGTTGTGTTGTTTTTTAGGTAGCTGAATACATGCCCTATGTATTCAGAATCTCCCATATCAACTGTTCCTGTATAATTCAACCAGGAATTATTTGTTGGATCATTTTCAAGATTTGATTGTTGAACACCAATGTTTCTACAACAATTTGCTAATACTTGATTCATTCCACCAATTCCAAGATTATATGCTTGTGTTCCTTGTGGAATATTATAATTAAATGCTTCCATAGCATTTCTTAAATCTATTGCAGCTACTCTGATATTAAAATCAATATCTTGTAGATTTTCTGCTGTTACTTCAAAGTAATCATTTTCTCCTGTTTCAAAATTGTATGCTGTAACTATTTCGCCAATATGAACAGATTTTTCTATTTGCATTATTCCTTCTGCAGGACCATTTCCTAAATGTCCATAATGATTCCCACCAGACTCTTGGCATGCTATGGCTTTAAGTAAATTAACATCAAGTCCATACATATTTGCATACTTTTGGAATATATCATCATATTGATCAACATTATCTATATTTTCACTTGATGTTCTATCTTCATAAGAAAAATGGAATTCTTTTTCATCTACCATGTCATTTATTTCTTCAGTTGGTTTTGTTTCTTTTTTTGCAGTAGTTGATTCGCTTTTTTCGGTTGTTGGTTCAGTTTCTTCATATTCAATATTTTCTAGATAATCTGAATAGTTTGAATAATCATCTGGGCTAAGGTCAGTTACTATGTATTGTCCTTTTACTATTTCTGAATCATCGGTATCTTCAGCATTTGATTTTGCTATCATTGCTCCTGCAAATGCCATGGAAACTGCTAAAGAAATTGCTGCAATCTTTTTACCAACAGTATGTTTCCTTTTTATTACCATGTTATCTTGTACTTTGTTATATAGGTGAAATTTATTTGATCTTTTTCTTTTTGATTTATCATATTCATCAATTATATATCTTGCATCTCTTACAATTCTCATTTCGCCTTCTATTGTATAATTATGTTTTTCTGCAATATCCATTAATTTGAATATATTATCTATGTTTCTAATAATTCTATATTTTCCATCTCTTGATACTTTAGCTATTAGGTATCCATCTTCATCATATTTGAATTCTATATAATTTCTAATCATAGTATAAACCACCTTCTATTATATTAAATTATATCAAATAATGTATTTATATGAAAGATATTTAAATAAATAGTTTAGTTTATTATATTACTTTGATATAATTATCCTAGGAGATGGTAATATGAGTAAAACGTTAGTTGCTTATTTTTCGTGTACTGGAGTGACAAGAAAATTAGCAGAGGATTTATGTGGTGTTGTTAATGGTGATTTGTATGAAATAAAACCAGTAGAACCTTATACTGACGAGGATTTGGATTGGACAAATAACGAAAGTAGAAGCTCTGTGGAGATGAATGATAAGTCATTTAGACCAGAATTTATAAAAGATTTAGATGGTATAGAAGAATATGATACTATTTATTTGGGTTTTCCTATATGGTGGTATCAAGCACCTACAATTATTAATTCATTTTTAGAGAATTATGATTTTACTGGTAAGAAAATAATTCCTTTTGCAACAAGTGGTTCAAGTGGAATGGGTGAAACTAATAAGTATTTAGCTGATTCTTGTAAAGGTGCTATTCTTGTTGAAGGAAAAAGATTTGGAAGACCTTCTTGGGATGAATTGAATAATTGGATTAATAGTTTATAGGAGGATTTATGAAAATATATAAATGTAAGAAATGTGGAAATATTATTGTAACTATAAAAGAAAAATGCGATATGCTTTCTTGTTGTGGAGAAGGTATGGTTGAATTGAAGGCAAATAGTGTTGATGCTGCTTTGGAAAAACATGTTCCAGTAGTGGGAATTGATAATAATGTAGTGTTTGCAACTTGTGGAGAAGTAATGCATCCTATGACAGATGAACACTATATAGAATTTATGTTGATGGAAACAAATAAGGGTTATAGTATTAAATATTTAAATCCTGGAGATGAACCAAAATGTAAATTTGATTTATCAGATGATGAAGAGTTAAAAGCTGTTTATGCATATTGTAATTTACATGGACTTTGGGTGAATAATAAATAATGAAGACAGTTATAATTACAGGTAGTGCTAGAGGTTTTGGATATGCTATGACTGAAGAATTCTTAAAAAAAGGATATAATGTTGTAGTTTGTGATATAAATGAAGAAGAAATAAAAAAAGCATGTGAAAAGCTAAGTACTATACATAGTAAAGGTAAAATTTTATCATATAAGATGGATGTTACTTGTGAAGAAGATATTAAAAAAACAATAGAAAAAGTATTATTAGATGTAAAAACTATAGATATATGGATAAATAATGCAGGTGTTAATCAACCTATGAATGCAATTTGGGATTTAGATTCAAAAGTAATAGATAGGCTTGTAGATATTGATTTAAAGGGAACTATATTGTGTAGTAAAAATATAATGCCTATTATGATTAAACAAAAAAGTGGGGCAGTATATAATGTAGAAGGTTATGGCTCTAATGATGCTAAGATGTTAGGTTTATCTGTATATGGGACTTGTAAAAGAGCTGTTACATATTTTACTGAGGCTTTGGCTAAAGAATCATTAGAGTCTGGAAATTATGTTAATGTTGGTAAAATAACTCCTGGAATTATGATTACTAATTTTATAGGTACTTCTATGGGTGATGGAGATAAAATTGAATTGTCAGATAAAACAAAAAATGTATATAATATTTTAGGAGATAGACCTGAGACTATAGCTAAGTATATGGTTGAAAAGATATGTTGTAATAAAAGGAACAATGTAAAATTTGTTTGGTTGAGTCCTGGAAGAGCAATGGCAAGATTTATTAAAGCATTGTTTGGAATAAAGAATGACTATTTTAAGTAAAGGAGCTTTGAAATGGAAGAAAAAGAATTAATTTGCGAGTATTGTAAAGTACCGATAAAAGAAAATGATCATAAGTGTCCAAATTGTGGAGCTGATTGTACTAAAACTATAAGAGAATATAAAAAATATAAAAGTATAGAAGCTGCTGAACGTAGTAAGAAAATACAAAGAGATATGGATAGATCTTTTAGAATCCCTTTAATTATTTTTTTAACTTTCTTTATATTATTTTTTGGATTTATTCTTTATAGCGCTTTTAGACAAGCTAGTAATATAAAAAATGATGATACGAAGGTAACTGTAAAATATAATGAAGAAGCTAAGACAAAAGATATAAGTGTTATTTTGGATAGTTATGAAATGTATGAACATAAAACAGATAAATTTCCAAATGATATGGATGATAATACAAAGCCAGGATATCAAAAGATAGCATTTCATTTTGTTATAAAGAATAATACTGAAGAAGTTTTTGATACAAGGTTTGATTCGAATGTAAGTTTAACTGCAGATGATTATAAGGTTGATGAAGCTGATTTGGAGAAGTGTTATACTTGTTATACAGTATCTGGAAAGGATAGTTATCAAGACTTAAATGATCAAATTGCAGCCGGAGAAAAGCTACAAGGTTATGCAGGATTCTTAGTTCCAAAAGATAAAAAAACACTTAAGTTTAAGGTTGGAAATAATATCATTATTACAATGGATAATCCTGCTTATCAGCAGTAATATATAGTTTTAAGGAGTTGTTAATATGGAAGAAAAAGAATTAATTTGCGAGTATTGTAAGGTTCCAATAAAAGAAAGTGATCATAAGTGTCCAAATTGTGGAGCTGATTGTACTAAAACGATTAGAGATTATAAAAAATATCAAAAAGAGCAAACTATTGCAGCACAATATGCTACTAAAGAAGAAATAAATAAAACATTTAAGAAAACAGGAAATGTAATAGGAGCAACATTTATTATAATGATTTTTATTGTTATTGCTTTTATAGTTGGTGGTATATTCTTAACATATAAAGTTATAAGTAATCAGTTTAATAGTAATACTACTGCTACTGCAGGTTTTAAAGAAAAAGCATCAACTAGTGATATGGCTGTTACTCTACAAGAATATGATTTATATGAATATAGGTCAGATCAAGATACTTATGCAAATACACCAGATGGATATCAAAAAATTGCATTTCGTTTTTTAATTGAAAATAAGGGACATAGTGAACTTACTTCAATGTTTGGATTTGGTATTAAACTTACTGCAGATGATTATAAAGTAGAATCTGCAACTTTAGAAAAATGTTCAACTTGTCAAGTTGTAAAGGGTAGAGATAAGTATGAAAGTTTTGATAGATTTGATATTAATCCTAAGGCTAAAGAACAAGGATATGTTGGTTTCTTAGTTCCAAAAAATAGAAAAAAGTTAGTTTTTGATATTGGAGATAATGGTTTTAGTGATCATATATTTATAGAAATGGATAATCCTGCATATAAAAAGAGTAAATAAGTACTCTTTTTTTAATATTTTACTTTATTTTACATATAATAATTATATAAATTAGCACTTAATACTTGACAGTGCTAATTTATAGTGGTATAACTAAAGTGTAAGGAGAAAAACTTACAGGTATTACATAATTATACTTATGTGCAAACTATAAATAGTCTACACATTTATAGAAAGGAAGATGATGTATATGATGCTAGTACCTAGAAGAGATTTTGACTTATTTGATGATTTCTTTAATGATCCATTTTTTAAAGGAGGAGAAAGACATACTCATCCACTTATGAAGACTGATATTAAAGAAACAGATGATAGCTATATTATTGATGTAGATTTACCTGGATTCGATAAAAAAGATATTCAAATTGATGTTGAAAATGGTTATTTGAATATTAATGCTAAGTCTGAAGAGTCTAATGATGATGAAGAAAAAGGTAAATACATAAGACGTGAAAGATATTATGGTGAATGTTCAAGAAGCTTCTATATTGGAGAAGATGTTCATGAGGATGATATTAAAGCTACATTTAAGAATGGTATTTTATCTTTAGATGTACCTAAAGTAAAAGAAGAAGAAAAGAAATCAGAGAAAAAATTTATTACTATTGATGAATAATGTAAAGTAAGGAAATATAATTAATCATTTTATTTCCTTTTTTTATTTATATGTTATAATTTTTTTAAGAATAGGAGGAGATCTTATGTCAAAGGAAAGTAGTTTGACAAAAGAAAAGAAAAAAGGTAGATTACTACTTGTAATATGTTTCATAGTAGTAATGATTTTATGCGGTGGGCTAGGTTATTTTTTAGGAACAAGCGATTTAATTAATCCTAAGGAAGTAATGCAAGAAAATGAAAATAATACTAAAGAAGTCGAGAAAAAGGAATTAAAAGATGTAGAGGTTGATGAGTTTATGGTATCTTTACTTGATAAAATGAATACTGCGGATAATTGTAATACTATGTCAAGCTTAAACTATTATACTGATAAAAAATTTACTGTTTCTGATATCTCAAAAGAACATGCACAATTGATTATGTTATATAACTTACGTAAAAAAGGATATGAGTTTAGAGAAAACAATTGGTTTACATCTGATGTTGTTCATGAAATTATAAAAAGTACACTTGGTAAAGAGTATGATTATGTTGATGAGTCAATTAATTATTGTCCTGCTATAACATATGATTCAAGTACTGGAAAATATGTGTTTGGTGTTAATGCTTGTGGTGGATCTTGTGGTCCTCAAACAGTTAGAAAGGTTTTAGCTGCTAAGAGAAGTGATGATATTATTGAATTAACAATTGGAGTAATATTTGGACCTAAGGGTGACGATACAAAATTCTATTCTGATTATGAAAGAACTAATGTTATTATAGATCTAGCAGATAAAGCTATTGATGGAAATGAAGTGACTGATGCGGATTATGAAAAAGGTGCAAAATACAAAATGACATTTAAAAATGAAGATGGAAACTATGTATTTGTATCCAGTGAACCAATTAAATAATAATTTAGAGAATGGCTTGGCCATTCTTTTTCTTTGTGTTATAATATCGGTGAAAAAAAGGAGGGGATAATAATGATTATAGTTGAAGATAATGAAGGTATTAGAATAGATAGTTATCTATCAGAAAAGTTAGAATTATCTCGTAGTAAAGTACAAAAATTGATTAAGGAAGATAAAGTTAAGGTTAATGGGAAAATTGTTAATAATTCTTATTTAGTTAAAATAGATGATGAGATAATTGTAGATGATAATCTAGATTATTCTATTAATGTAGAAGCAGAAGATATTCCTTTAGATATTGTTTATGAAGATGATGATTTATTAATTATTAATAAAGAAAGTGGAATGGTTGTTCATCCTGCCCCTGGACATTATACTGGAACTTTAGTTAATGCTTTGCTTTATAAGTATAAGAATCTTGCAGGAGATAAATTTAGACCTGGTATTGTTCATAGACTTGATAAAGATACAAGTGGACTTATGATTGTTGCTAAGAACGAGGAAATGTTAGAAAAAATATCTTTAATGATTTCTAAGAAGGAAGTTGAAAGAAAGTATTTAGCAATAGTTGATGGTTTAATAAAACATGATACAGGAGAAATTGATGCTCCTATTGGAAGAGATAGAAATAATAGACAGAAAATGGCTGTTACTGATGTTAATTCTAAGGAAGCAATTACTCATTTTAAAGTACTTGAAAGATTTAATAATAATACATATATAGAATGTATTCTTGATACTGGAAGAACACATCAAATAAGAGTACATCTTGCATATATAGGATATCCTGTTAATAATGATCCATTATATGGAAAAGGTAAATGTACTGATTTTGGACAAATGTTACATTCATATAGTATTAAATTTAACCATCCAAGAACTGGAAAAGAAATAAAGTATGAGGTAGAACCTCCTAAAGAATTTAAGGATAAGTTAGAATTATTAAGGAGTGAAGAGTAATGGAAATGAAAGTACATTTACATAAAGAAGTATTTGATATTGTAAAAGATGGAATAAAAGATGTAGAAGTAAGATTAAATGATGAAAAAAGAAGACAATTAAAAGTTGGGGACAAATTAATATTTATTAGTAGGGGTAATTATACTGATCAGATTACTGCAATTGTCAAAAAATTGGTTTATTTTAAAGATTTTGTTGAGGTTACTAAAGCTTATGAAATGAAAAGAATATATTTAGAAGATACTTCATTAGATGAATATTTAGAGTTAATGAGTCAATTTTATAGCAAAGAAGAACAAGAAGAGTATGGAGTAGTTGCTATAGAATTCGAAAAAGAGTAAAAAAGTGTCAAATTTATTGACATTTTTTTTACTTTTTTCGTATTATGTATATAGAATATTCTAAATGATGAATAGATGTTTGGGGGACAATTATGAGATTAGAAGAATTAAAAGAAGTTAGAGAAAGAATAAAAGATAATAAAAATATATCAGATGAAGATAAAAAAAGATTGTTATCTGAAATTTCTGAGGGAAAAGAATTTGGCTTTGGAACGGGATATCCAACTATTGATAGACCATGGTTGCAATTTTTAGATATGGATAAATATGATTTTGTAAATGATAAAACTGTTTATCAGGATATAGTTGATGTGAATAAGGATTACTTAGATAATCTTGCAATTATGTACTTTGGCGGAAAAGTTTCATATGATAAACTTTTTAAGAAAATTGATCAAGTTGCAAAATCCTTAGAGGAATATGGAATTAAAAAGGGTGATTTTGTCACAGTTTGTTCTGCAGGGACTCCGGAGTTAATATATGTTTTCTATGCTCTTGCGAAAATTGGGGCTGTTGCAAATTTAATGGCTCCAAACTTTGATTCAAAACAAATGATTGATAGAATTAATGATTGCGAAAGTAATACTATTATTGTAATGGATACATTCTATCCTGCTATAAAAGATACCATTAGTAAGTCTAATATAGAAAAAACAATTGTTGTTCCATCATTGAATTCTAGCCCTTTAAGATTTTTTAAAAAGCAAAGTGGTTTAAAACTAAATTATGCTAATGAATTGTGGTGGAATCAGTTTTTGAAGGATGGAAAGAAACGAATAGTTCCTGAAACTTTTGAATATGAAAAAGATTATCCTTTATGTATGGTCTATTCTAGTGGTACTACTGGGGCTGCCAAGGCAATACTATTATCACATGACAGCTTTCAAAATTCTGTTTTGTCATATGATGCTAATTCTTTAGATATGTATAGGGGACAAGTTTTTTATCATGTTATACCACCATGGTATTCAACAGGATTAAATACATCAATTCATTTGCCTTTTCACAAAGGTCTGACAGTTTTTCAGGATCCAAGATTTCAAAGAGATGTGTTTGTAAATAACATTATTAATAATAAAATTGATTTGACAGTAGCATCTACTAGTTTATATGAAGGTTTTTTGGATGAAAATCTTATTAAAGGAAAAAAAGTAAGAGGTTTTTCTACTCCTTTTGAAGGTGGAGAACCATTATCTCATGAATTAAAAGGTAGAATTGAAGATAATTTGAGAAAGATGGGTTGTGATACAACAATTAGAATTGGATATGGACAATGTGAATGTGGAGCCGCAGCTACTACACAAACTCAAAATATAGATCATCCTGATGGTTCTGTTGGAGTTCCAATTCCTGGAGCACAAATTTCAATTTTTGATGATGATTTTAATGAATTAAAATATAATGAAAGAGGTAATATTCTAATTAGTACAAGGGCTGGAATGATGGGGTACTATAAAAAGCCTGAGGCAACTGAAAAATATTTTTACACGGACAAATTTGGCAGAAAATGGAGTTGTACTGGAGATATAGGTTATCTGGGAGAATGTGGAGACTTATTTATTGAAGGTAGAAAAGAAGATTGCTCATATGTTAATGGAAAGAAAATATATAATTTTGATATTGAAAATGCAATAAAGGATGAAAGCGATATAGAAATATGTGATTGTGTTAGTATGATTTCTGATGGTGTTGAGGAAGGTTTTGCATTACATATAATTTTTGATAAGAGCAAAAGGGACGAATATATAAATAATCCCGATAAATTGTATAATTTCTTTACAAAACTACAGAAAAAAATATATGATAAATATCAAGATATAGATATGGTTCCATCTCATTTTAAAGTTAGAGAGTCATTTCCAATTAAACCATTTGGAAAAAGAGATACAGAAGCAATAAAAAGGGAAACGGATGGATTTATTGTTGTTGATAAGAGTAATATAGTTGAAAAAAATAAACAAAAAGTAAAAAAGGATTTAAAATAATATTTTATAATATTTAAATTCTTTTTTTTGTGTTATAATATATATTGTAGAATAGGAGTGGTTTTGTGATTTTTACTAAAATGACAATTGCTATAGTAATTTGTCTTGCATACATTTTTTCATTAATAATAATATTCTTTTCCAAGAGTAATGCAAAAAATGATGAAACAAAAATATATGGTTTTTTATTAGTTTTAAATTTCTTTGAATTATTGATTCATATTGTAAGTGAGAATGTTTGCTACCATTTTGATAGTTTGCCATATATAGTATCTTTTTTAGTTCTAAAAAGTATGTTAATAAGCTATTTTCTATATGGAATCATATTGTTTATGTATTTAATAGTTATTGTTAATTATAAGAATAAAGATAAAATCTTGAATGGTATTGCTATTATGGGAGCTGTTATTTCACTATCTTTTCTATTTATGCCTTTAAATGTTAGTAGAGATAATGTTATATTACACTTTTACACTTATGGATTAGATGTCAATTTGGTATATATAATGTCTGGGATTATTGTTGCTATTATGATGTTTATTTTAATAACTCATGCAAAGACTGTATCAAGAAAAAAGGTAATTCCATTGTTGTTATTCTTTATTGGTGCCGGTGTATCTATGATAATTCAAAAAAAGTATCCATATATTACTATAACTGATTTGATTGAATCTGTTATATGTTGTCTTATGTACTTTACGATTGAAAATCCTGATGTAAAGATGGTACAACAATTAGAGCTTGCAAAGAGACAAGCTGATAGAGCTAATAATGCTAAGACTGAATTTTTATCTAGTATGTCTCATGAGATTAGAACTCCTTTGAATGCGATTTCTGGTTTTAGTGATTGTATTTTAGATGCTAAAACTTTAGATGAAGCTAAGGAAAATGCTAAGGATATAGTAGATGCAAGTGATACATTGCTTGATATTGTTAATGGTATTTTAGATATTTCAAAAATTGAAGCTGGTAAAATTGAAATAGTTAATTCAACTTATGATGCACCTGCAACTTTTAAGGAACTTGCTAAATTAATTACTCCTAAGATGAAGGAAAAAGGATTGTTTTTTACATATTATATAGCTCCTGATTTACCTAAAGCATTATGTGGAGATTCTGCAAATATAAAGAAAATTGTTACTAACCTTTTAAGTAATGCATGTAAGTATACAAAATCTGGCTTTGTTAAGTATGAAGTAAATTGTGTTAATATGAATGATTATTGTCGACTTGTTATTTCTGTTGAAGATTCAGGACAAGGTATTAAGAAAGAAAATATTAATAAATTATTTACTAGATTCCAACGACTTGAAGAGGATAAAAATATTACAATTGAAGGTACTGGTTTAGGACTTGCAATTACTAAACAACTTACTGAAATGATGGGTGGTAAAGTTATTGTCCATTCTGTTTATGGAACTGGTTCTAAATTTACTGTTGTTCTTAATCAGAAAATTGATAACGAAAATACTGCTCCTGAGCGTAAATATAAGACTACACTTGATTTACATGATGTTAGAGTTTTGGTTGTAGATGATAATGTATTAAATATAAAAGTCGCTAAAAAGTTACTTGAAAGACACAATGCCAATAATATTAAAACATGTGAGAGTGGTTTTGATTGCATTAATAGAATTGGTAAAGGTGAGATATATGATATTATCTTACTTGATGATATGATGCCGAAGATGAGTGGAATTGAAACATTACAAAAACTTAAGAGTATGCCAAACTTTAAAACTCCTGTTATTGCATTAACTGCTAATGCTATTACTGGTATGAAAGAACATTATCTGGCTGAAGGATTTGATAATTATCTTGCTAAACCAATTCAAGATTCTGAATTAATAAGAACTATGAATGAAGTACTTGGAAGGGTAGTTACTGAACAAATGCCTATTGTTACTTCAAGTGAGATTGTTGATGATGGTAAAGCTAAAGCTGCTGAAATAATTCCTGTTGAAGAAAATATTGAAGAAGAATTAGGAGATAAATTAAATATTTCCACAAAAGCTGTGGAAATAAGTGTCTCACCATTTACTGTTAAAGGTATGTCTGATTCTAATGTAGAAATGTTAGATGATGATCCTATCTCTGATGATGAGGTTAATACTGATACAGTTTATGGTGTTGCTTATTTAAAAAGTAAATCTGTAGATGTAGATGGAGCATTGCAATCTCTTGGTGATATGGAAACTTATAATATGGCTATTTCTACGTATTTAGAAGAATCTAATAATATATGGAATAGAATAGTTGAGTATAAAGAATCAAATAATATAACTGATTATGCTACAGAGGTTCATGCGTTAAAGAGTAGTAGTCGTTATATTGGATTAACTAAGCTTGGTGATATTGCATATCAACATGAATTGAAGAGTAAAGCTAATGATGTTGATTATATAAATGATCATTTTTCTGAGTTAGAAAATGAATATAATAAAACGATTGAAATAGTTAAAAACTATGTAAAATATAATAAGATATAAAAAATAAAGACACTTTTTTAGTGTCTTTGATAGAGTGGAGGTGTTTATTTTGCTATATGTGGGTTTACCAGTGCTTTCATTAATATATATTGTTTCTTTTATAATATTTTATTATTCAAAAAAGAGGATTAATCTTTTTGAAAATAAATATGTTATTGTTATGATGGTTGT
>CACXJP010000001.1 GCA_902768065.1 uncultured Erysipelotrichaceae bacterium | reverse complement strand
AAAAAATCCGTTTCTAGCTGAGAATGGGGATGGGTGTGCTGATTCTATTATATAATGTTTTGGATTCGTTATATATTCTTTTTTTGCTCGTGCATATGCTCCCCACAAAATAAACACTACTGGTTTTTCTCTTTTATTTAGTGTTTTAATTACATTATCCGTAAATATTTCCCAGCCCTTATCCTTATGAGATGTAGGCTTATGTTCTTCTACTGTAAGTACTGCATTTAATAATAAAACGCCTTGCTTGGCCCACGGTTTAAGTGAATTATCTTTCGGAAATGGTATTCCTAAATCACTTTCTAGTTCCTTAAAAATGTTTTTTAATGATGGTGGTTTCAATACTTCATTACTTACAGAAAAAGATAATCCTTCTGCTTGATTAGGTCCATGATATGGATCCTGCCCTAAAATTACTACTTTTACATTATCAAAATCAGTATACCTAAATGCATTAAATACTTCATTTTGTTTTGGATAAATTGTTTTATTCTTATATTCTTGCTTTATAAAATCTATTAGATTCTTAAAATATTCTTTGTTATATTCTTCATTTAAAATACTATCCCATTTATTTCCAATCATATACCCTCCTATTTATGATAGCTTTCATTGTTGTTTATTTTGTATGCTCTATATATTTGTTCTAAAAGTAATACTCTAAATAGTTGATGTGGAAATGTCATTTTTGAAAATGATAAATGTAGATTTGATTTTGCTTTTATTTCTTCTGATAAGCCATAACTTCCACCTATAATAAATGTAATATTACTATTCTCTATCAATATTTGATCTATTTTATTTGCAAATTCCTCTGAAGTATGCTGTTTTCCCTCTATTTCTAATGTGATAATATATTCTCTTCCATTTAGCTGTTTTTCTATCTTTTCTGCTTCTAGTTTAAGTGCTTTAGATTTTTCTACTAATCCTTCATCTTTTAATTCGATTATTTCTAGATTGGTATACTTACTAATTCTTTTTTTATATTCTTCTATTGCATCTTTAAGATATTGTTCTTTAATAGATCCTATTGATATTATCTTGATCACTTTTTACACCTTCTTTTCCTAACATTTCTTCTGTTTCTTTTCTTTTTTTAGCATATACTATAAAATCATCTAAAAGAAGATGTGAATGATGAATATCTTTATGTTTATCATATTCATATATTATTATTGATAACATATCTGTTTTTCCATCTGGAGTTTTTACTTGTTTAATCTTGTCTCTAGACACGCCTTCTCCTGCTTTTGTATGCATATTCCACTCATCCATAGTTAGACTATCAAAGTCACTAAATGGTCCATACATTGTTTTTGCAAACTGTGTTGTTATTTGATCTTGTCTTCTTTGTAATTCTAGTTTATTTTCATCAATATCTGTTGAAGAAAATTCTTGACCTTCTTCTAATTCTAAAACTAAATATACTCTTTCTTTTAGATATTTGTATAGATAATCAAATAATTGTTCTTTTTTTTCTTGATCATCCAAATAATCTCCTTTTAAAAAGGTTAACATCCATTCGGAATTTAATCTTTCTTGCTCTTCTTTTGAAAGGTTTGCCTTTAATCCTAATCTATCTTGTACACCGAATATTTTGTTCATTAACCATCTTGACCATACTTCTGTAACTTTTAATATTCCAATTTCACCTTTACTAAAAAAGATTTTGGAATTTTTCTCAATTCCCATCGCATTTTCCCCTATTATTGGATGGAGTCCTTCTTCACTAATTTGTTTTAGATTACTTTTATTTGTAAAATGGTAAAAGCTATCTCCTTTTAACTCATCAATACTAATTATTTCCATATTACACCTCTATTAATGGTCCTGGTTCATATTGATCTGCGATAAAAATATTGATATCTTCTCTTAAAGAAACTTCATTTATTGTTTCCAATACTTTTTCTTTTGTATTATTCTTTTCACTTATATGAGCTAGAATAATATTCTTTGTATTTGGACCTACTATTTTTTTTAGATATTTTGCTGTTGTATTATTTGATAAATGTCCTTTATCACTTATTACTCGTTCTTTTAAAAATCTTGGATAGGGCCCTTCCATAAGCATGACTTCATCATGATTACTTTCTATAAGATATAAATCATGATTTATCATCTTGTTTAAGAACTTTCTGTTAATATATCCTGTATCTGTAACATATACTAGACTCTTTTCATCATGTTTTATTATAAAACCTACTGAATATGGTACATCATGCGATGTATGGATAAGTTCTATTTCAACATCATTTATTTTAAAATTATCTTCTATAAAAATACATCTTTGGTATGGAATAAATTCTTTTAAACTATTATACATTTCCTCTGGAATGTATGCTTGTAGTTTAGTCTTACTCATCAATGACGCTAATCCTTTAGTGTGGTCTTTATGACAGTGAGTTATTAGAATTCCTGAAAAATCTGATAAAGAAAAGGAATTTTCTTCTAAACATTTTTTTAAAGTTAAGAAGGAAATTCCCATATCAATTATTAATTTAGTGTCTTCACAAATAACTACTGTACAATTTCCCTTAGACCCACTGGCAATTGTTTTTATTTTCATATTAATAGAATGCCATAGCGTTTAACGCTTGTCCTCCTCTATAAGGGAATCCATTCCATATTGCAAAGTGTACGTGTACACCTGTTGCTGCTCCAGTCATACCCATACCTCCAATTACTTGTCCTTTTTCTACATAATCTCCTGGTTGAACAACACGACATCCTGGACAAAGATGTGCATATAGTGTGTAGAAACCATTATGATGGTTAATAATTATGTATTCTCCATTATCTCCATAACCTCCGGCATACCAACCATATTTTTTTTCTGATACTTCAACAGTTCCAGCTTGGGCTGCGAAAATATTTGATCCATATCCACAACCGGCAATATCAGTTCCATCATGGAATCCTCCCCATCTATAACCAAATGGAGATGATATAGAAGAACATGTTGCTGGCCATCCCCATTGTCCTGCTGTTGCAATGGCTGATCCATATCCTCCAGCATACGCTGATTGTTTTCCACCTTTTATAATTACTTCTTTTACTGGTTCTTTGATTACTTCTGTATTAATTGTCGTTCTACTTGTTACTTCTCCATTAACTTTTAAAATAACTTGAGTAACCTTGTTTTCCCCTTTTACTCCTGCTTGTTCAACTTCATTATACCCAACATATTTATCATCATCATACTTTGTTTCTGTTTCAAAGTTTTTCTCTTCTCTAAATACTACTTGTTCTTGCTCAACTACACTAAATTGAGGTTTTAATATTCCTAATGTTACTTCTTGCCCTGGTGATAATAAACTGTTTTCATCTTGAAGATCAGGATTTGCAATTAAAAATTCTTGAGTAGATATTTTATTGTTGAATGCAACATCTTCTATTGTATCTCCTGCTTGAACAATGTATTTTGATTGATCTTTTGTTGTTCCAAATAATAAATATTTACTTAATTCCTCTTCTTCTGTGTATATTTTTTTATCAACAGGTATTAAATCTTTTTTTATTGTAATTTTATTTTTTATGTAGATGTTTTCAACAATTTTACCAACATCATCTATTTCTTTTTGTGTTTTGTTAGCATAGTTTGTATATTCATCTTCTGGTATAAATGATTTTACTGTTTCCTCAATGGCATCTGTGAATGTTCCTCTTTCTATTGTGTATATTTTTTGTGTTTTACCTTTAATTACTTTTCCATCTTCTGCCTTTGTATCTAATCCTTTTATCTTTATTGTATATCCATTTATTGTAAATGGTGATTTATCTTTTATTTCTTCATATATTGCATCTACTGTTTTTACATTTCCATCAAAAGTTATTTCTTTTACAACATCCAATTCTGATGGCACATATACTTTATCTACTTTATATTCTTTTTTTATTTCCTCTTGTTTTTTATCAATAAAGTCTTCTAATTCCTTTTTTGAATTAATTAATCCTAAAGACTCTCCCTTTAAGTAAACTCTATATAATGTTTTTGGCTTTGTTGATATATCTACAAAACCTGTAGATAATATGACTAATGTAGATATCATCAATAATAATGTTATCTTTTTAAACACTTGGTGGTCCCTCCCCTTCATTTCTATCTTTTCTTAAATTTAAGAAAGTTGATGTATTCTTTTTAAATAATAATTCAATAGTCGCAGTTGGTCCATTACGGTGCTTACCTATAATAAGTTCACTGATACTATTGTTGTCTTCAGTTCTTGCTTCCTTGTTATAGTAATCATCTCTGTATAAGAAGGCAACTATGTCAGCATCTTGCTCTATTGATCCTGATTCACGTAGGTCACTCATCATTGGTCTCTTGTCATCACGTGATTCAACGCTACGAGATAATTGTGATAATGCTATTACCGGTATTTCTAACTCCATTGCTAGTATTTTTAAGCTTCTTGAAATGTCTGATACTTCTTGTTGCCTATTTGCACCATAGTTCTTACCTCCAGATATTAATTGAAGATAATCTATAACTACTAGAGCTAATCCTTTTTCGCTACTTGCCATTCTTCGACATTTAGCTCTTATTTCTCCAATTGACATACCTGCTGCTGTGTCATCAATTACTAGATTTGTTGACGCCAATCTTGATGATGCCTCATTAATTCTTTTCCAATCTTGATTTAGTAAATTTCCTGTTCTAAGTTTAAATCCGTCTATTTGTCCCTGTGCGGAAATAATTCTTGATGCAACTTGTTCTGCAGGCATTTCCAATGTAAATAATGCTACTGTTTTATCTTGAGTCATTGCTACATGTGTTGCTAAATTAAGGGCAAAAGCAGTTTTTCCCATTGCTGGTCTTGCGGCAATTATGATTAGTTCATTTGGATGTAATCCTGTTGTTAATCTATCTAAATCATACCACCCTGTTTCTAATCCATTTATTTGTCCTTTATTCTTTGATAGTTTTTCTAAATCTGATTGTGTTTTTTCTAATACCTCTTTTATTGTTCTAAATTCATTTGCAGATCTTCTCTTTACGATATTCAATATTTTCTTTTCGGAATTATCAAGTATATCATTTATTGATTCATCATTTTTATATCCTTCTTGCGCTATTTCTTCTGCAGTTTGAATTAGACCTCTTAATGTTGCTGACTCATCTACTGTCTGTATATAATAATCAACATTTGAAGCTGTTGGAACAAAATTCAATACTTCTGTAAGATACTCTACTCCTCCTGCTTCAGTTAATTCATTCTTATTTTTTAGAGAACTTGTTACTGTTGTTAAATCTATTGGAGTATTCTTTTCTTGTAGTTCTACCATTGTTTGAAATATTTTTGCATTTCTATCATTATAAAATGATTCTGCCGTAAGAGTTTCTGTTGCCTTTTGTAGAGCGTACTTTGATAAAAAGCATGAACCTAGTACTGATTCTTCTGCTTCTAAATTGTTTGGTAGTGTTCTAGTTGGCATAGTCTCACCTCTACTTTATTACATGTACTTTTACTATTGAAGTTATTCCAGGATATAAATTGATATTTATATTATGAAAACCTAATGACTGAATTGTGTTTGGTATTTCTATTTGGCTTTTTTCAATTTTAAATCCTTGTTTTGATAGCTCATCTTTAATCTGTTTAATGCTTATACTACCAAAAACTCTATCTCCCTCTCCGGTTTTTACTTTAAATTCTAGGATTACTTTGGATAGTTTTTTCCTCAATTCTTCTGCTTGCTTTTTATTTTCTGCATCTTCTTTGGCTTTTTTTGCTTGTTCATGATTAAGTTTTGATAAATTTTCTTTTGTTTTCTTTACCGCATAGCCATTTTTTATTAGAAAATTTTCAGCATAGCCATCTTTCACTTTTTTTATTTGCCCCTTTTTACCTTGATTTTTTAGATCTTTGATAAAAATTACTTCCATCCTACTCTCCTTCTTCTTTTAATAATTTTTTTAATTCTTGTTCTACTTTACTTATTGTTGTGTCTTGGAATACTGCTGCGCCACTTGTTGTATCTCCGCCTCCACCTAGTTTTTCTAGTATTTTACTTATATCATAATTTCCTAAGCTTCTTGCACTTATTCCTATTGTATTCTTATTCAACTTACCAATAACAAATGATGCTTCAATGTTATTGAAAAATAATAGTGTATCTGCAACTTTTGCTAAATCTTCTCTACGATAATGCATATTTGCTGTTGCTTTAGTGAATGCTACTTTTCCATTTATTGTTTCTATTGAAGCTAGTAGTTTTTGTCGTTCACTGTATTCTGCTAGATCTTGCTTTAATAGATATTGTACTTTTTTTGCACTCGCTCCTAAACTTGCTAAGAAATATGCAGTATAGTATGTTTCTGCTGTTGTATTTAATGTGAAGTTGTTTGTATCTAACACTATACCTGATAACAGTATTGTTGCATAATATGATTCTAATTCAACATCATAAAATTCAATTAAATTTGCAATCATTTCACATGTACTTGATATCTTATTATCATTAATCATAATTGCATTTTTTATTGATGTTTTTCCTATCTCATGATGATCTATTACTATTTTATTTTGTACTATATCTAACACTTCTTTGTTTTGTACTAATTCTGTTTTGTTTGTATCCAAAACTATAAGTAGATTTTTTGATTTTCTGGGATTTAAATATTCTTTGATGTTCTCACTTTTTATTATATTTATACACCCTTCTAATTCTCTTAGTACTTTTTCAACACCCATTTCATGATTTATATCATCTATTATTATGTATATTGTTTTTTTCTTTTTCTTTAAAAGCATATACATACCTATTTGACTTCCTAATGCATCAAGATCTAGGTTTTTGTGTGCCATTAGAAATATAGTTTTTGCATTTCTTATTGCTCTATTAAGCTTTGCTCTTTCTTTAATTATACCCATATTTCCTCCTATAAAGTCCCATTATCATTATATAATAAATATGTCTATTTGTCTAACTATTTGATATTTAAAACAAATAAAAAAAATGTAGAATCTACATTTTTATTTTGTATATGGTAATAAAGCGATTGCACGTGCTCTTTTGATTTGTGTTGATATATATCTTTGATGTTCTGCACAGTTTCCAGTTACTCTTCTTGGTAAGATTTTACCTTTTTCATTTATATATTTTCTAAGTGTTTCTGGATCTTTCCAATCAACTGTTTTTCCAGTACACATTGCACATACTTTTTTCTTTCTACGATTGAATTCTGCCATGTTCTATCCTCCTTCTTACTATTAGAATTAGAATGGTAATTCATCATCGCTGATTTCAATGTTTGAACCGAAATCTGCAAATGGATTACTATCTACATCTGTTCCTTTTGGTTCTGGCATATCACCAAAATCATAAGGTGTTGGTTCAGATTTATTTGATGAACCTTTCATGTTACTAGAATTATTTGAGGAATTCTTTGATCCTAAAAATTCAACATTGTCTGCAACAACTTCTGTTACATATCTTTTTTGTCCATTATTATCATCATAACTTCTTGTTTGAATTCTTCCATCTATTGCAACTTGACTTCCTTGTTGTAAATAATTTTTAACATTTTCTGCTTGTTTTCTCCAAACAACAATGTTAATAAAATCTGCTTCTCTTTCTCCATTTTGATTTGCAAAATTTCTATTTACAGCTAGTGAAAATGTTGCTACTGCTGTATTACTTCCTGTATATCTTAATTCAGGATCTCTTGTTAATCTTCCTATTAAAAATACTTTATTCATATAATATACCTCTTATATTTTTTATTCTTCAACTTTTACAACAATTGAACGTAAAATACTTTCGTTAATTCTTGCAACACGATTAAATTCTTGTTCTGCTTCTGAATTAGCTTCTACAACATATAAATAATAATATCCTGTAGAGAATTTATTAATTTCATAAGCTAATTCTCTTTGACCCATTGCTTTTTCTTCTAATACTTTAGCTTTTTTGTCAGTAAGTACTGTCTTCATAGCTTCTGCAGTCTTTTTTATTTCTGCTTCTTCCATATCAGGTCTAACGATGAACATGATTTCATATTTATTCATTATTCTACACCTCCCTTTGGCCTTTAGGCTGTCTATGACAGCAAGGAGTATTTAAAATACTCGTACGTATTATAACAAAAATAATATTGCTTGTCTAGACAATATTATTTATTTATTCAATTTATTTTTTTATGTTCTTTTTTGTGTTTTTGCAACTCATTTATATATATTAAATATTTGTATTATACATTAAATCTAAAGTGACATATATCTCCATCTTGCATTAAGTAATCTTTACCTTCTAATCTTGCTTTTCCTGATTCTTTTACTTTTAGTTCACTTCCACATTCTATTAAATCATCATATGACATAACTTCTGCTCTAATGAATCCTTTTTCGAAATCTGTATGGATTATTCCAGCACATTGTTTTGCGTTCATACCTTTTTTAAATGTCCAAGCTCTAACTTCATCTTTTCCTACTGTAAAATATGTTGCTAATCCCAATATATCATATGTTGCTGTAATAAGTTTATTTAATCCTGATTCATCTACTCCTAACGCTTCTAACATTTCATTCTTTTCTTCTTCTGTCATTTCACTTAGTTCTTCTTCTACTTTCGCACATAAACTAACTACTCTAGCATTTTCTTTTGCTGCATAATCCTTTACTTGTTTGACATATTCATTATCAGGATTTTCTAATTCACTCTCTTTTATATTTGCTAAATATATTATTGGTTTCTGTGTTAAGAAGCTATATGATTTTATTATTTTTTCTTCATCTTTAGATAATTCTACTTGTCTTATAGGTATATTTTCTAATAGTGCTTTCTTGCATTTTTCTAATGTCTCTACCTCTAATATATCATCTTTATTCTTTGTAGTTCTTGCTTTTTTAGATACTCTTTCTAATCTGTTATTTATAACATCTAAATCAGCGATTGCAAGTTCTAGATTTATTGTTTCTATATCTCTTATTGGATCTATTGCTCCTTCTACATGAATTATTTTTCCATCATCAAAACATCTTACAACTTCAACAATTGCATCTGTTTCTCTAATATGTGATAAGAATTTATTTCCTAGCCCTTCACCTTGTGATGCTCCTTTTACAAGCCCTGCTATATCAGTAAATTCATATGCTGTTGGTATAAATCTATTTGGTTCATACATTTCCTTCAGTTTATCCATTCTCTTATCGGGAACTGTAACTACTCCAACGTTTGGTTCTATTGTAGCAAATGGGTAGTTTTCTGCTAAGATTTTTTGATTTGTTATTGCGTTAAATAAAGTTGATTTACCTACATTTGGTAATCCTACTATTCCTGCTGTCAAACTCATTTTATTCCTTCTTTCGTTTATATTTCTTGCTTTATTATATAAGAATTATTCAATTTATTCAAGAAAAAACACCTTTTTGAGGTGTTAAATTGTTGGACTTACTCCCGGACCAATTGGAAGTCCTACTATGTACCATAAAACTACTAATACTATCCATGTTGCACATATTAATAAAAAATATGGTGTTATTAATTTTAGTGATTCTTTTATTGTATATGGTTTATTTTTCTTTAAATTATATATATTTAAATATCCTATATATATAACGAATGAAGCTAATAAAGGAGTAAATCCTTTTGTCATTGAATCTCCAACTCTCATTACCAATTGAGCAAATTGAGGTGATATATTTGATTGCATAAATAATGGTACTACCACTGGAGAAAATATCATCCATTTACTTGCTGGTGACGTTAATAATAATCCTGAAATTGCAATAAATAGTAAGGCAATTACAATAAGAGGTATTCCACTTAATGACATTTTTTCAAGTAAACTTGCTAGCCATGCTGTTACAACCATTCCTATATTTGTTTTTCTATATACAGCAATAAATTGTGATACTACGAACATTAATATAAATATACTTCCTATATTATTAAACTTTTTACTTGCTGCTTCAATTATATCTCTTCCGTTATGTACAGTTTTGCTTCCTATTCCATAAGCAATTCCTGCTATAACAAATAGCATTGATACTATATAAGTAAAACCATCTTGAAAATATGAATTTTCTCCAAATAATTGATTTAGATATATTTTTTCTTTCATATCTAATAATAATCCTGACCATGGAAGGTTTGGTATTAGAGCATATATGAAGAATAATAAGAAAAGTATAGATACAACTAGGGCATATCTTAGTCCTCTTTTTTCATTTCTTTCTTTTTCAATTTGTTGTTGTTCTGCTTCTTCTAAACTTATTGGTTGATATTTCTCTGTAGGTGATAATTCTTCTTCTCTTTTATATTTTCCTATTTTTGGAGCAATTATAGCCTCTATTATTATGGTTCCTACAATCGATAATATTATTGTAGCAACTATAATAAATATAAGATTTGATGTTAATGATATATGCATATTTTCATCAATTAACTTAGATGCTATTTTAGTATAATTGATTAATGATACTTCTGTTGATCCAACAAAAATTGATACTCCATACCCAAATGATACTCCACAAAATGCTGTTACAATTCCTAAAATTGGATTTCTTTCATTTATAAAGTAAATTAATGCAACTAATGGTATTAGTATTGCATACCCTACTTCATTTATTAATGATGAAATTGTTGCTATTAATATTATTATAAATGTAAATATTGGTCTAGGAATCTTACTTATATGTCTTCTTGTAAGCATTTCTATAAATCCTGTACCTTCAGCAACAGTTAATCCTATTAAAGATAATAATAGAGTTCCTAATGGAGCAAAACTTAAGAAGTTTTTTGCTGCTTCACTTATTACAAATTTCAATCCATCAAATGATAATAAATTTTCTACTGCTATTAAAACAGGTTCTAACTCATTTGTATTAACATTAACTACATTGTATTTAGCTTGTGTCTCAAACAACGAGAGTATTCCACTCAGTATTAATACAAAAAATGTTAAAACTATAAATGTTGTTATAGGATGAAAATAAAATTTTTTTAGTTTTAATTTTCCTTTTTCATACATATTTTTTCCTCTATTCCTTTATTTTTTTTAATTTTTTATTAAATTCTATTCTTGGGATTAGTACTGTTCTTCCACAGTTAATGCATTTTATTTTAATATCTGCCCCTACTCTTACTATCTCCCATTCATTTGTTCCACAGGGATGTGGCTTTTTCATAATTACTATAGTTCCTAATTTATAACTATTATTTTCCATTATGCACCTCTATTTGTGTATATGGTATTTTTATTTTATTACTGTCAAATTCCTTTTTTATTTCTTTTCTTAAAAATCTTTCTACCTCAAGATGTTTCATAGATTTTGTTTCTACAACTATTCTATATACAACAGATGAATCACTTAACTCTTGTACTCCCCATACTTCAGGATCTTTTGTTGCGTGTGGAATTTTTCCTTTTAATCTTTCTATTAGTTTGTTAAATGTTTCTTCTATTTCTTTTTCATTGTTTTCATATGATATACCAACATCTACGACAGCCAATGAATTATTATTACTATAATTTATAATATTGTCCATATAATGATTTGCAATGATCTTTGTTGCACCTTTGAAGTTTTTTATTCTTGTTGTTCTTAATCCTACTTCTGTTACTGTTCCCATAAAGTTATCTACTTCTATGGTATCTCCTACTTCATATTCTCCTTCAGTAATTATAGAAAATCCTGCAATTAAGTCTTTTGCTAAATCTTGAAATGCTAGTCCTATTATTGCTGTTCCTATTCCTACTCCTGCTAGAATTGATTTAATATTAACTCCAAATTGTGATAATATTGCTAATATTACAAAAACAATAATAATATATTTGATTATATTTAATATTAATAATTTTATTGTTCTTATTCTTTGTACTTGTGATTCTCTTAATATTTTGTTACTTCTTGGTGTTCTTAAAATAATATTTTTTATTATTTTAAATATTGCTATTCCTATTATTATATATACTATAGGCCATATAATATTAAATATATCTATATTTATTTTATCAAATGTTAATTTCATTTTATTT
Source organism: uncultured Erysipelotrichaceae bacterium (assembly GCA_902768065.1). The sequence goes on along the minus strand of CACXJP010000001.1, from coordinate 66,038 downwards.
ACCTACCTCAATATTCATTAATTCAAGTAATCTTCCTAAATCATTATCATTTGTAAACTTTATTTCTATTTTGTTATTTTTGATTGTTACTTTTGTTCCTAATTTTTCTCCTAATTCTTCTTGAAGGTAGTAATATTTACTTCTTTCTTTTGTTTTATGATTTTGTGGATTTGTTTTTACTATTGTTGGTTGTTGTGTTAATTCTTCTAATTTTCTTACACTTATACCTTCATTAATAACTTTTTGTTCTAATTCTTTTTGTTGATCGCTATTTTCTAATTTACTAAGAACTCTTGCATGTCCCATAGTAATCTTTTTGTTATTTAAATCTTCTTGAATAATTTTTGGTAGAGTTAGTAAGCCTAGCATATTTGTAATATGACTTCTACTTTTTCCAATTCTATTTGCTAATTCTTCTTGTGTTAAAGATAATGTTTCTTGTAATTTTTGATATGCTTGCGCTTCTTCTATAGCAGTTAAATTTTCTCTTTGTAAATTTTCAAGTAAAGCTATTTCCATCATTTGAGTATCATTAAAATCTCTTATGATTGCTGGTATAGTAGTTAAACCAGCCATTTTTGATGCTTTTACTCTTCTTTCTCCTGCTATTATTTCATATCCCTTTATTGATTTTTTAATGATTATTGGTTGAAATACGCCATGCTCTTTTATAGAGTTTGCTAATTCCTCCAATGCTTTTTCATCAAAAATCTTTCTAGGTTGATATGGATTTGTTCTTAATTCATCAAGATTTACTTCAATTATTTCTTCTTTTGGTGTTTCACTTACTATTTTTTCTTCTACTGTGCTGTAATCTAGTATTTCACTATTAAATAATTCTTCTAGTCCTTTTCCTAGTGCTTTTCTTCTTGGAATACCAACTTCATTGTTATTATTTTCCATTTCTTTCAATCACTTCCTTTGCAAGGTTTATATAAGCTTCTGATCCTCTACTTTTTGGATCATATTCTATTATTGGTTCACCATGTGATGGTGCTTCTGTTAATCTAACAAGTCTTGGAATTATAGTATTATATACTTTTTCTTTAAAGAAACTTCTAATATCTTCTACAACTTCAAATCCTAAATTTGTTCTTGAATCTAACATTGTTAATAAGACACCTTCTATATCTAATGATGGATTCAATGTCTTTTGAGCAATCATTATTGTTTTTAATAATTGTGTTATACCTTCTAATGCAAAAAATTCACATTGTACTGGTATTATTACAGAATTTGACGCTGTTAAGGCATTTGTTGTTATTACATCTAGTGATGGCGGACAATCAATAATTATATAATCATATTCTTCTCTTATCTCTTCTATACAATTCTTTAATTGTTCTCCTTTTTTAAATCCTTTTTCGTTTCTTCCTTTTTCAGATAGCTCATTTCCTAATCCTGCTAAATTTATTGTTGATGGAATAACATAAAATCTCTTATATTTTGTTTTTATAGTAGCTTCCTTTATATTGCATTCTCCTATTAAAACATCATATATGCTTTTATCTATTTCACCTTTATTTATTCCTACACCAGTAGTTGTATTTCCTTGTGGATCTAGGTCAATTAATAACACTTTTTTTCCTAATACTGCTAATGATGCAGAAAGATTTATACTTGTGGTTGTTTTTCCTACTCCACCTTTTTGATTTACTAATGATATAACCTTTCCCATCTAATCACCCATTTTCATTTTACTTATTTATTGTATCAAATATTGTTTGTTTTTTAAATGTTTTTTGCGAAAAAAAAGTAGATTTAATCTACTTTTTTATCTCTCAATTTTTATTATTACTTGGTATGATTTTGGGAAATTCATTTCATCAGCATTAATACTAACTCCATGACTTCTTAAATCATCAACTAAGTTTCTTATTTTTTCTGTTGCTTCTTCTACTGTATAATTTTGATCATTTGATATTTCTTCTGGTTTATCCACAACTTCATCAATTGGATTTATCAATGATTGACTTAGATTCACTGGTTCTTCAGATGGTTTTTCAGATATCTCCTGATTATTATCTTCTATTTCTGTTGGTGGATTTGGTACTGCTGATAAATCTGATGGTTTAAAATAATCATCAGAAGGTTTTTCTTCTGTATCTTCTTTGATTGTTTCTTTTACTATCTTTTCAGCTGGTGTTATTGGTCCACCAGTTAAGTTTAGCATTCCATCTATTTCTGATGTTTCTCCTATTGATTTATTATTGATATCTGATGTTTGTTCTTTTATTTGATTTATATCCATACTTGGAGGTGTTGTTTCTGGTAATTCAAATCCGTTTGGTGCTGTTGGCACCTCTTCTTTTTTACCTATTTCTCCATAATTAATAAACTTATCCGTTTTATCACCTTCTTGTGGTGGAGCTATTGTCACCTTACCATAATTATTTTCTTCTTCAATATTTATAGATGTTGGAGATAGTGGTTTGTCATTAAGATAACTATTAGTTGCTTGAGCAATAGAGTTATCTTCTGCAGATTCTTTCTTTTCTTTCGGATATAAAACATTTATTTCTTCTTCAAGTTTTCTAACACTTATTTTTTCTTCTATTACTTTATTTAACAATTCTTTTTGTTTTTTTGTATCAGGTACATTTAACAATGCCCTCGCATGTCTTTCAGATATTTGTTCTTTTAATAGCGCTTCTTGTACCTCATCAGGCAAATTAAGTAATCTTAATTTATTAGCAACAGCAGATTGACTTTTTCCCATTGTTTTTGCTAATTCTTCTTGTGTCATTTGATCTATTTCAAGAATTTTTTGATATGTTCGAGCTTCTTCTATTGCATTTAAATTTTTTCTCTGAAGGTTTTCTAGTAGTGCAACTTTTGAACTTTCTTTGTCATCTAAATTTCTTATAATTGCAGGTATTTTGGTTTGTCCTGCTAGTGCTGATGCTTTATATCTTCTTTCTCCTGCTATTATTTCATATTTACCATTTACATTTCTTACTATTATTGGTTGTATTACTCCATGTTCTTTTATTGAAACTGCTAATTCTTTTAAAGCTCTTTCATCAAATACTTCCCTTGGCTGAAATCTATTAGGTATAATATCGTCTAAATATAATTGGACAATTTCGTCTTTATTATCTCCGTACATGATATTTCCCCTCTCTATTGTTTTTATTCTTTTCTATTTTTTCCTATATTATCATTATATATTATTTTATATTTTCTTTCAACTTGTTTTTTAACAAAAAAAGTATGTTTTTTACATACTTTACTTGTTTTTTATTACTAACAATGTTCTCTCACTTTCTTCTATTGGTAAATAAAATTTTTCTTCTTTGATAATAATATATTTATTTTCTATATTATTTCTTACTTTTTCTGTTAATTCATTTTCTATTTTTGCTTTCATAGCAACAAATATACCTTTTTTTGATACTAGATGCATTGTATAATCCATAAGTTTTTCTACATTTGCTACAGCTCTTGATGTTACAACATCATATTTACCTTTAAAATCTTCTCCTCTTGTGTGGATAGCTTCAATATTATTTAGTTCTAACTCTTTTATAATTGTATTTAAATAATTTACCCTTTTTTGAAGTGAATCAATTAAAGTAATTTTTATATCAGGAAAGATTATTTTTAAAACTATTCCAGGAAATCCTGCTCCTGTTCCTACATCACATAATGTTTTTATTTTCTTAAGATCAACAACTTTATTTAAAGTTAAACTATCATAAAAATGTTTTAAATATACTTCTTTTTCTTCTGTTATTCTTGTTAAATTAATTTTTTTATTCCATTCTATCATTAGGTGATAAAATTTTTCTAATTTATTTAATTGTTCATTTTTTATATCTATATTTATCTTTTTACATTCTTCAATAAACTCTTCTTTATTCATTTTTTCCATACTCCTTCTTTAAATATACTGAAAGAATCGAAATATCTGATGGATTGACTCCACTAATACGTATTGCTTGTGCGATTGTTGTTGGTCTTACTTCATTTAATTTTTGTCTTGCTTCACTTGCAATATTTTTGATCTTATTATAATCAATATCTTTTGGTATTTGTTTTTTTTCTAATTTTAGCATTTTTTCTGCTTCTTTATATGATTTTTCTATATATCCTTTATATTTTAAATAAATTTCTACTTGTTCTTTTATTTCATCTTCATATGGAAATTTCTTAAATTCTTCTAAGAATTCTATTGTAATTTCTGGTCTACTTAATAATTGTTCAAATGATAATGTTGCATTTGGTACTGAGTAGTTTCTTTTTTCAAATTTTTCTTTTACATCTTCTGTTACTTTTAACTTATTTTCTTTTGTCCATTCTAGGCATTCTTTTATTTCATTTTCTTTTTTATTTAATCTATTTATTTGATCTTCATTTATTAACCCTACTTCATAGCCATGTCTTCTTAGTCTTTGATCAGCATTATCACTTCTCAATAATAATCTAAATTCTGCTCGTGATGTTAGTAATCTATATGGGTCTCTTATTCCTTTTGTTATCAAATCATCTATTAACACGCCTATGTATGCTTCGTTTCTTTTTAATACTAATGGTTCTTTTCCTTCTAATTTCAATGATGCATTTATTCCTGCCATTAATCCTTGACATGCAGCTTCTTCATATCCACTTGTTCCATTTATTTGTCCTGCAGTAAATAAGTTTTCTAATATTTTTGTTTCTAAGGATGCTTTTAATTGTGTTGGGTATATTGCATCATACTCTATTGCATAGCCATATTTTACAATTTTTGCTTTTTCAAAACCAGGTAATGAATGTACCATCATTTCTTGTATTTCTGGGGGCATTGATGTTGAAAATCCTTGTAAATACATATCATCATAATATCTGCTTTCTGGTTCTACAAATAACTGATGTCTTTCTTTTTCTGCAAATCTTACTACTTTATCTTCTATTGATGGACAATATCTTGGCCCTATTCCTTCTATATCATCTAAGGCACCATACATTGAAGATTTATTTAAATTATCTCTTATTATTTTGTGAGTTTCTTCTGTTGTATATGTTAAATGACATGGCAACTGATCCTCTATTTTATATTGTGGTTCTAAATCAAAACTAAATGTTAAGTATTTATTATCTCCTGGTTCTTCTTTTAATTTTGAAAAATCAATTGTTTTTCTATCTATTCTTTGTGGTGTTCCTGTTTTTAATCTTTTGATTTCAAAACCATATTCTTTTAACTTATCACTTAAAAATAAGGATGGTCTTTCTCCGTGTGGACCTTGTCTTGTTCTGGTATTTCCTACTAAAATATCTGCCTTTAAATATGTTCCTGTTGTTAAAATTACTATTTTTGATTTAATTTCTTCTTTATCTTCTAAAATTATACCTGTGACAACATTTTTATCTATCATTAAATCTTCAACCATTGCTTCTTTTATAGTTAAATTTGGTAAAGATTTTAATTCTTTCAACATTTCCTGTGGATATGTTATTTTGTCACCTTGAGCTCTTAATGACTGTACCGCTGGTCCTTTTGCACTATTTAACATTTTTATTTGTAGGTGAGTTTTATCAGCAATTTTTCCCATTATTCCACCTAAGGCATCAATTTCTCTAACAACTATTCCTTTTGCACTTCCTCCAATATGAGGATTGCAAGGCATATCTGCGATATTTTTTATATTGCTTGTAATTAGTAGTGTCTTATGTCCTTTCTTTGCTGAAGCATATGCTGCCTCACATCCTGCATGTCCTCCACCTACTACTATTATTTCGTACATTATCTCACCTTCTTCTATTTACCTAAACAAAATCTACTAAACATTTCATCTAACAATTCTTCTTCATAATTTGTGCCATTTATTGTTCCTAATTCTTCCCATATGTTTTTAATATCTAGTTCTATCATATCTATTGGCATATTATCATTTAGTGATTTTTCTATATCCTCTACTCTTTTTAAACATCTTTTTAATATGCTTATACTTCTAGAATTACTTAAATATGTTGGATCTTTTGTTTCTAATTCATTAATATTAAACATTTCTATTATTTTTTCTTTTAATTCTTCTATTCCCTCATTATTTATAATACTTAATTCAACGATTCTATTTTTATCTACATTTAATTCTTCTTTGTTAAACTTTGTTTCTAAATCCTTTTTGTTTATTAATATTAAATACTTTTTATTGTTTATTTTATTAATTAATTCTTTTATATCATCTGATAATTCTTCATTATTATTTATCATAAACAAAATTAAATCTGCTTCTTCCATTATTTTTAGACTTTTTTCAACACCAATTGATTCTATAATATCTTCTGTTTTTCTTATTCCTGCAGTATCTATCATATTTAGAATTATTCCATTTATTCTTATTTGACCTTCTACTATATCTCTTGTTGTTCCTGCTATATCAGTAACTATTGCTTTATCTTCTTGTAATAATGCATTTAATAATGAACTTTTTCCAACATTGGGTCTTCCTATAATTGATGTTTTTATTCCTTCTTTAATAAGTTTTCCATTTTCTGATTCTTTTAGTATTTTTAATATCTTTTCTTTTAGTTTTTTTATTTTTGGAATTAGAATATCGTTTGTAATTATATCAACATCATCATATTCTGGATAGTCTATATTAACATTTATATTACTTATTATTTGGATCATATCACTTCTTAATTCATTTATTAAATTTGATGTTTTTCCATCTATTTGATTTATTGCCATTTTTCTTTGATTTTCTGTTTTGGCATCTATCATATCCATTACTGCTTCTGCTTCTAATAAATCTATTCTACCATTAAGAAAAGCTCTTTTTGTAAATTCTCCAGGCTCAGCTAATCTACATCCATTTTCTAATAATAATTCCAATGTTCTATTTGTTGCTGCTATTCCTCCATGAGTATTAATTTCTACTACATCTTCAGTTGTAAATGTTTTAGGAGATTTCATGACTGATACTAATACTTCATCTATAATTTCATTATTATCTATAATATGACCATAATTAATTGTGTGTGATTCAACTTTTGTTAGGTCTTTTCCTTGAAATATTTTATCCACAATTTTTGTGGAATCATCACCACTTACTCTTATTATTGATATTGCTCCTACTCCTTGTGCTGTAGCTATTGCACATATTGTATCATTCATAGTATTCCTCCTTTTTCAACTTTCATATTATAACATACTTTTTATATAAATAAAATTATTTTATATTTCTCCATGTTATTATAATAATATCATTATTTGTTTTTTTATTATATTTTTTAGTAGAATAGGGTGTAAACATTGTAAAAAGACACAAAAGTGTCTTTTTTATTCATTATTTCCTAATAGTAGAATTATTATATATTCTGAAATTTCTGCAATAATAATATCCTCTAGAAAATAGAAATCTTGTTGTTGATTATTTAAATTATTTAATAAGTCTTCACTGAAATAATAAATTGTTTTTATTTTTATGTTATTAATATTTAGCCAATATAATATACTTTCTATTATTTTTTCATCAGTTCCAAACCAATCGAGTAGGGCAGTTTCTATTGTTTTATTACTTTTCTTAATATCTAATCCCTTTATATTATAATTATTACAGAATTCTTCTTTAAATTCCTCTTTTAGATAGCAATCTACTTTAATATAAGATGGTCCTATGTAATCCGATAGGGAAGATGCCATTTGAAATAATCCATTTAAATAATCTATTAATTGTTCTTTATTCATATAAAATACCTCTTTTTTATTTTATCAAAAAAAAGAAGGTTATTCATCTTCTTTTGGTTTTATTACAACGCAACGATTTGGTTCTTCTCCTTCACTCTCCGTATAAATTCCTTTATAGTTTGTTAATGCATTATGTATTATTCTTCTTTCATATGAATTCATTGAATCTAATTTTGCTTCTACTTTTGTTGTTCTTACTTCTCTTGCTATTCTTTTTGCAAGTCTTTCAAGTGATTTTTCTCTTTTTTCTTTGTATTCATTTATATCTATTACAAATTTATAATTTCTTCCTATCTCATTATTTAAATGTTGACTTACTAGGATGGAAAGTGCTTTTAAGTTTTTTCCATTCTTTCCTATTAATAATGCATCATTATCTGAAAAAATTATATATTTAGGAACTTCTTCTTTTGTTTTTACTTCAATATTTACATTGAAACCCATACTTTTTAATATTTTTATTAAGTATTCTTTAATATATTTTACTACTTCTCTTTTTTCTATTACTTCTATTTCTACTTTTTTACTTTTAAATAAACCACCTTTTGATTCTCCAACTTCTTTAATGAATAAGTTTTCTTCTATCTCTTGTAATTCTTCTTTTGCTGTTTGTATTGCTTCTTCTTTTGTTTTTCCACTAAACTTGTGCTTTTCCATTTCCATCTTTGCTCCTTTTCAATATCTTATTTTGACATATTGTAAATAAATTAGATGTTACCCAATATATTCCTAATCCTGTTGGCATAAAAGCTGCTGTTATTATTATCATACCTGTCATCATAATTGGCATCATCTTCATTGTAGGATCATCCATATTAGCCATTGAATTCATCTTAAATGATAAGAAAGTAGTTACTGCTATAATTATCATTAGTATTATATATGAATAGAATGTTGGAGTAGTTATTCCCACCGCAGGAGTAGTTCCTAATTGTAATCCTAAAAATTTATCTTCAAATATTACTGGAGTTCTTTGAACTGCTTCAAAAAATGCTACAAATATTGGAAGTTGAATAAAAGCAAATAAACAGCCAGCAAGTGGATTTATTCCATATTTTTTATACACAGCCATTGTTTCTTGATTTTGTTTCATCATTGATTCTTGATCTTTTTTATTTGCATATTTCTTTTGAATTCTATTTAATTCTGGTTGGGCTTTTTTCATTGTTTCTGATTGTATCATTGATTTTTTTGTAAGTGGGAATGCAATCAACCTTATTATTATACTTACTATTATTACTGAAACACCATAATTTTTTACTATATTACCTATTTTTAATAAAACAAAGGCTAAAGTTTTAACAAAAATTGATGTCCATAATCCTTCATATTTTCCTGATGTTATCTTAAAATCTTTACATTCTGGTAATTTTTCAATATTTACTTTGTTTTCCTCATATATTTTTATTGTATTTTTATTTGTGGGTTTACATATTATATTTTTTGTTAATGTTTGTCCTGTCGCTTCATTTTTTACTGCTTTATTATTACTATCAGTTAATACTTTTGTACATCCTGTCATTGTTAATAGTAATAACATCAATACAATAATTACTTTAATTTTATTTTTTTTCATAATATTTCCTTTCTAGAGATTTATATTAATTGTAAGTAATCTTTTTTTAATTCTTCAAAAGATTTACCAATCGCTCCTCTTCTTAATATTATAATATAATCTTTTCCATTATTATAGTCTTTTTTACAATTATCTATTATTGATCTTATTTTTCTTTTATATTTATTTCTAAATACAGCATTTCCATGTTTTTTACTTACAGATATACCATATTTGTTATAAGATAATTCATTTTCTAAACTATAAATAACAAAACTTTTGTTTTTTCTACAAATTCCATTATTTATAACTTTTTGAAATTCTTTATTTTCTTTTACTATAAATTTTTTTTTCATTTTATAAATCACTATCCTTTAAAGTAAAAAACCACTGTTTTAGCAGCGGTATTTTATTTACATAGTACTTTACGACCCTTACGACGACGACGATTTAATATATTTGTTTTTTTACGTGCAAAAAATCCTAATTTTTTAGCTTTTTTACGATTATTTGGTTGATATGTTCTCTTCATTGCTTCCACCTCCCGACATAAATCTACATTATTATAATAATAATATAGGTTATTTGTCAATTAAAACTTTATTTTTTTCTTGTTTTCACAATTTCCACAATACTGTTGATAACTTAATAAACATATGTGTATAATATTTTGTGGAAAATGTGGAAAAGTGTCGAATATATATGTATATCAACTGTTTTAGTTGTGGAATACTATGTGGATTATGTGTGAATTACTTTTTTTTCCAAAAAAGCATTTATTTTTTTTCATTTATATTGTAGAATAAAACCTAATTAATTATTCTTGTGGGGAGATGGTTAAATTGAATGTAGATATCATTTGGTCTAAATTGTTAGATACTTTAAAAGAAAAATTAACCTCTCTTTCTTATAATACCTGGTTTAAGGAAACAGAATTATATAAACTTAGTAATAATAAAGCGTATATTATTGTACCAATGACCGTTCATAAAAAACATATAACAGATAATTTTTCTGAAATGATATCTTCAATATTATATGATTTAACCAATACTAATTATGATCTTATATTTTTATTAAAAGAAGAAGTAGAAGAAAATAATTCTTTATTAGATGATGAATTTGTTAATTCTGATTCTAATTCTATAGAAAAAAAAGATACTAAAGTGAATAGGGTAGATTCTAACTTAAATAGTAATTATATTTTTGATACTTTTATTGTTGGTAATTCTAATAAATTTGCACACGCTGCTGCTTTATCAGTAGCTGAAAAACCTGGAAAAATATATAATCCTTTATTTTTATATGGAAATAGTGGCGTTGGTAAAACTCACTTAATGCATGCAATAGGAAATTATATACAGCAGAATTCTGATAAAAGAGTTCTTTATGTTACAAGTGAACAATTCGTTGATGAATTCGTAAAAACTAATAGAAAAGATGAAAATGGTACTAATTTTAGTTACGTAGAATTCTTTAAAGATAAATATAGAAATATAGATGTACTAATTATTGATGATATACAATATCTTGGTGGTGCACAACAATCACAACAAGAATTTTTCCACACATTTAACAATTTATTTAATGATAGTAAACAAATTATTGTTTCTTCTGATAGAAGTCCTGATGATTTGAAACAGTTAGAAGATCGTTTAAGAACAAGGTTTAGTTGGGGACTGAGAGTAAATATTTCTCCTCCAGACTATAATTTAAGAAAAGATATATTAAAAAAGAAAATAACTGCAGGAAATTTTGAAAAAGACATTCCTGATGATGTTATTGAATATATTGCATCAAATATTGGTCCTGATGTTAGACACTTAGAAGGTGCAATCACAAGATTAATTGCATATTCCACAATTATGGGTGGAGAAAAAATTAATCTAGATTTAGCTATAGAAGCTCTGAAAGATTTTAATACAATGGGAATTGTAGAAAAAAATGATGTTCATAGAATACAAAAAATTGTTTCAGAATACTTTCAAATTTCCGTTGAAGATATTAGAAGTAAGAAGAGAAGTTCAAATATTTCTTTTCCTAGACAGATTGCAATGTACCTCTGTAGAACAATGACAAATGAATCTTTTCCTAAAATTGGAATAGAGTTTGGAGGTAAAGATCATTCTACAGTAATGCATTCTGTTGAAAAGATTGAAAAAGAAATTAGAGAGAATAGTGATCTTGCTAATATAATAGAGAAATTGAAGAATGATATTGGGGTTGTGTGAAATGATTAATTATAAACATTTAATCCACAAGGAAAAAATGTTATAATTTAAATATATATAAGTGTTTAGGTGATTTTAAACATTTTCCACAGTAATAATATGAATAAAAAAAGAAAGAAGGATATATATATGAAATTTACAATAAAAAAAGAATTATTATTAGATTCATTAATAAAGGTATCAAAAGCTCTATCAACAAAAAATCTTATTCCTGTTCTTGGAGGAATTAAATTTGAATTAAAAAGAAAGAAGTTAACATTAACAGCAAGTGATAATGATATTACTATTCAAGCTGTAATCGAAAGTAATAATGATGAAGATTTTAAAATTGAGAGTGAAGGAAGTATTATTATACAAGGTAAGTATATATTAGATATAGTTAGAAAATTACCTGATAAGTATATTAATATAGAAGTAATAGATGAATTAAAAATATTAATATATAGTGATAAAAGTGAGTTTAATTTAAATGGAATAAGTGAATCTGAATATCCAAATATTAATTTAGAAGAAAGTAAGAAAAAAATAGATATTAATGCTGGAATACTAAAAAGTATTGTTAATCAAACAGCATTTGCATCTTCAAATGAAGAAAGTAAACCTGTATTAACAGGAATTAATTTTAATATAGTAGGGGATATATTAGAATGTAATTCTACAGATTCATATCGTTTAGCTAGAAAAATAGTTAAACTAAATAAAATAAGTGAAGAATCATATAATATTGTAATTCCTAGTCATAATTTATCTGAATTTACTAAAATATTGGGTGATGATGAAGAAATTGTTGAATTACACATATTTAATAACAAAATTTTATTTAAAAAATCTAATTTAAAATTTGAATCAAGACTTATTAATGGTACATATCCTAATACTTCTAATTTATTACCTGAAGATTCTATGTTAATAGTAAGTACTAATTTGAATGATTTTTATAATGTTATAGATCGTGTTAGTATTTTAACAAGTGATAAAGAAAAGAACATTGTTACTTTAGAAACTAAGGATAATACTCTTATATTAAAGAGTAGTTCTGTAGAAATAGGTAGAGTTGAAGAAAAAATGAATATTACAAAGAATAATGATGAAAATATTAAGATTTCATTTAGTGCTAAGTATATGATGGAAGCTTTGAAAAGTTTTTCCACAGAAAATGTGGATTTGCATTTTGTAGGTGAAATTAAACCTATTTTAATAAAATCAAGTGAAGATGAAAGTTTAACTCAATTAGTATTACCAATTAGAACTTATTAAAAAAGTTCTTTTTTTTCGACATAATACGACATATTTCGTCATATTCTTTTGATATAAATGTTATTGGAAGCTAAAAAATGCTTCCAGAAAGGGGATTCGATAGAATATGAAGTATGAAATAAGTAAAGGTACACTAGCAATTTTACCTAATGATAATGGTAGTAGTTTAGTGTATGAAGATGAAGAAAGGTATTTAATACATGAGAAACCATTTAATATTATGGATGAAAGCTGTAAATATTTTGGTAGCTCATATGAAGGGAGAAAAGCTGGAGCTAAAAGTATTTTAGGCGCTGAATACAAAGTTCCTATTGTTGTTGAAGATTCAACTAACCTTGTAGTATTTCCTACCACTTCACCTTATGCAGATGACTGTGTATGGATTTCTTTAAAGAGAGTAAAAAACATTTATAAAATTGATGCAAATAATACTAAAATTATTTTTGATAACAACAAAGAAATTATTGTTCCTTGCTCTTTTAGAAGTCTTGAAAATCAGTTATCTAGAGCATCTAGGCTTGACTTAATACTTCGTAATAGAAAAAATAGCTAAAAAATAGCTATTTTTTCATTTTTTGGTGCTTTAAATGGTCATTTATGATATAATATTAATGTATGTATAGGAATACCATAATAGGGGAAAGGTGATTATATGTGTCGTTTAAGTGGCTTTAAATGAGAATTAGTAAATTAAATCTAATTAATTTTAGAAATTATTCAAAATTAAATATTTCATTTGAAAAAAATATGAATATTATAGTTGGTGATAATGCTCAAGGAAAAACAAATATATTAGAATCAATAGTAATGCTTGCTCTTACAAAATCTCACAGAGATGGTATAAATCCTAATATTATTATGTTTAATAAATCTAAGAGTAAAATAAGTGGAAATATTAGAAATGGTAAAATTTTAAATAAACTTTTAATAGAAATAGAAGATGATAAAAAAAAATTAACTATTAATAATACTAATATAAAAAAAGTTGCTGATTATATATCATATTTAAATGTTATTGTTTTTACACCAGATGATTTAGAAATTGTTAAGGGATCACCTGGAGTTAGAAGAAATTTATTAAATATTCAATTATCTCAGATTTCTCGTGATTACTTAAAAATATATAATGAATATAATAAATTATTAAAAACTAGAAATGAATATTTAAAAATTATCTTTAACAATAATATTGCAGATACAAATTATTTAGATATTATTACTGATAAACTTATAGATAAAGCGATTTTTATTTATCAAAAAAGAAGAGAATATTTAGACTTAGTAAATATTAATATTGATAAATATTTTTATGAAATATCTGGGAATAAAGGTTTATCTATTAAATATACAACAAATGTTGTTTTTGATAATTTTGAACATGAAACTATAAGGAAAAAATTGAAACATACATATAAAAAAAATTATTTAAAAGAATTAAATTATGGTATGACAATATATGGTCCACATCGTGATGATTTTATTTTTGAATTTAACAATAAAGATTTAAAATTTTTTGGATCACAGGGACAACAAAAATTAGCAATTTTATCATTTAAATTATCTGAAATATCAATTTTTAATGATATAAGTGGATCTTTTCCTATTTTATTATTGGATGATATATTTAGTGAATTAGATATTAAAAAGAGAAATAAATTACTTAAAATTGTTAATCAATCTGGTGTTCAAAGTATTATTACTACAACAGATTTAAAGAATATTAATAAAAAATATATAGAAGATTCTGCTGTATTTTTTGTAAAAAATGGTACTGTGGAAAGAAAGTAGGGATTATAATGGAAGAAGAAAAAGTTACTAAAGAATATGATTCTTCTGCAATTCAGGTTTTAGAAGGACTTGAAGCAGTAAGAAAAAGACCTGGAATGTATATTGGTACCACAAGTTCTAGAGGTTTACATCATTTAGTATGGGAAATAGTAGATAATGCAATAGATGAAGCTTTAGCTGGTTATTGTAAACATATTGAAGTTACAGTATGTAAAGATAATAGTATTGTTGTTAAAGATGATGGTAGAGGTATACCTGTAGATATTCATCCAAAGACTGGTAAAAGTACTGTGGAAACAGTATATACTGTCCTTCATGCTGGAGGTAAATTTGGTGGCGGAGGATATAAAGTTTCTGGTGGTTTACATGGTGTTGGTGCTAGTGTTGTTAATGCTTTAAGTGATTGGTTGGAAGTAAAAGTATATAGAGATGGAAACGTTTATTTTCAAAGATATAGTCATGGAGGTCATCCAGAGGGAGAACTTAAGGTTGTTGATAAATGTGATAAAGAGAGAACTGGAACAACTGTTCATTTTTTACCAGATGATGATATTTTTACTGAAACAACTGTGTATGATTATGAAATATTAAAAACAAGATTAAAAGAGTTAGCGTTTTTAAATAAAGGATTAAGAATAACCTTATATGATGATAGAGAAGCTGATAAAAAAGATTCTTTCTGTTATGAAGGTGGTCTTGTTGAATATGTTCAAATGCTTAATAAAAATAAGAATCCTATACATGATACTATTGTTGATGTTGAAGGTGAGGATAAAGATATAAAAGTAGAGGTTGCATTACAATATAATGAAACATATAATTCAAGTATTTATTCTTTTGTTAATAACATTACAACGCCTGAAGGTGGTACACATGAGGATGGTGTAAGAAGAGCATTAACAAGGATATTAAATAGATATGCTCAAAGTAATGGTATATTAAAAGAAAAAGATGATCCTCTTACTGGTGATGATGTTAGAGAAGGAATTACAATGATTATTTCTATTAAACATCCTAATCCTCAATTTGAAGGACAAACTAAGACAAAACTTGGAAATAGTGAGGTTAGGGGAGTTGCGGATAAAATATTTTCAGAGTCATTTGAAAGATTTTTAATGGAAAATCCTGATCAAGCAAAGGTTATAGTTGATAAATCTATGACTGCTAGTAGAGCAAGGGTAGCTGCAAAGAAAGCAAGAGAATTAACTCGTAGAAAAGGTGATTTAGATGTTACAAATTTCTATGGAAAGCTTTCAGATTGTAAGAGTAAAGATGCTACTGTTTCTGAAATATTCTTAGTCGAGGGAGATTCTGCTGGTGGATCTGCTATTAAAGGTAGAGATTCTATGACTCAAGCAATTTTACCTTTACGAGGAAAAATTTTAAATGTTGAAAAAGCAAGATTAGATAGAGCTCTTGGAAATGAAGAAATACGTACTATTATAACTGCTTTTGGTACTGGTATAGGTGATGAATTTGATTTGTCTAAACTTAGATATCATAAAATTATTATAATGACTGATGCAGATGTTGATGGAAGTCATATTCGTGTATTGTTATTAACTTTATTTTATCGTTTCTTTAAGCCGATAGTTGAAGCTGGACATGTATATGCTGCTCAACCTCCTTTATTCTGTATAAAACATGGAAAAAATATAAAATATGTTTTAAATGAAGAAGAAAGAGATGAATATGTTAAGGTTTTAAATGAAAAAGGTACAAAATATGAAATTACTCGTATGAAAGGTTTAGGTGAAATGGATGCAGAAGAATTAAATGAAACAACAATGGATATTAATTCTAGAGTTCTTAGACAGATTACTGTTGAAGATACTATAGCTGCAGATGAAGTTTTTTCTAAATTAATGGGTGAAGAAGTAGAGCCAAGACGTGAATTTATTGAAACAAATGCTACATATGTAGAAAACTTGGATATTTAGGAGGGTTTTATGGATAGATTAGAAAAAAATAATATTGTTAAAGAAGTTGAAGATTCTTTTTTAGAATATTCAATGAGTGTTATTGTTGCAAGAGCTTTACCTGACCTTAGAGATGGTTTAAAGCCTGTTCATAGACGTATTTTATATTCTATGTATGAATCTGGTTATACTCCTGATAAACCTCATAAAAAGAGTGCTAGAATTGTCGGAGATGTTATGGGAAAATATCATCCTCATGGTGATTCATCTATTTATGAGGCAATGGTTCGTATGGCACAAGATTTTTCATATAGATATATGCTTGTTGATGGACATGGTAATTTTGGTAATATTGAAGGATATGGTGCTGCAGCAATGCGTTATACTGAGTCAAGATTATCAAAAATTTCTTTAGAATTATTACGTAATATTAATAAAGATACTGTTAATTTTACTCCTAATTTTGATGAGAGTGAAAGAGAACCAGAAGTATTACCTTCTAGATTTCCTAATATATTAGTTAATGGAACAACTGGTATTGCAGTAGGTATGGCAACAAATATACCACCTCATAATTTAAGTGAAGTTATTGATGGATGTGTTGCTTATATTGATAATCATGATATTGAACTTGATGAATTAATGAAATATATAAAAGGTCCTGATTTTCCAACAGGTGCAATTATCCTTGGAAATAGTGGTATAAAAAAGGCATATGAAACAGGAAGAGGATCTATTACAATTAGAAGTAAAGCTACTATTGAAGAAGCAAATGGAAAACAATATATTGTTATAGATGAGGTTCCTTATGGTGTTAATACATTAGAACTAAAAAATAAAGTTGCTGAGCTTGTTCATAATAAAACTATAGAAGGAATTGCTGATTATCATTCTGATTTAAAAGAAGGAATTAAAATAACAATTACTTTAAAAAAGGATGCAAATGCTCAAGTTGTATTAAATAAATTATATAAACATACACAATTTCAAACTACATATGGAATTATATTTTTGATGTTAGATCAAGGAGTTCCAAAAACTCTTGGTTTAAAAGATATAATTGCTAAATATATTGAATATCAAAAAGAAGTTATTATAAGAAGAACTAGATTTGATTTAGATGTTGCAGAAAAAAGAGTTCATATTTTAGAAGGATTAAAAATTGCTTTAGATAACATTGATGCTGTTATTAAAGTTATTAGAGGATCTAAATCTGATGATGAAGCTAGACAAGGGTTGATGAATGGTTTTTCACTAACTGAAATTCAAGCTAATGCTATTCTTGAAATGAGATTAAGAAGATTAACTGGATTAGAAAGAGAAAAGATAGAAAATGAATTAGCTGAGTTATTAAAAACTATTGAAGAATTAAAAGCTATTTTAGCAAGTGATGAAAAGATTTTAGAAGTAATAAAAAATGAATTGCTTGAAATTAAACAAAAATATGGTGATGAAAGACGTACAAATATTGATATGACTGCTATTGAATATATTGAAGATGAATCACTAATACCAGAAGAAAATATAATTATTAATCTTACTAAAAATGGTTATATCAAAAGATTAAGAACAGATACTTATAAGACACAAAATAGAGGTGGAGTAGGTATTAAAGGTATGACTACGAACGAAGAAGACTTTGTGGAAAGAATTTTATCAATGAGTACACATGATTATTTATTGTTCTTCTCTAACAAAGGTAGAGTATATAGAATGAAGGGATATGAAGTACCAGAATTTTCTAGACAATCAAAGGGATTACCAATTATTAATTTGTTACCATTAGAAAAAGAAGAAAGTATTAGTTCAATTTTAAGTGTTACTCCAGATGATGATTCTACAAAATATTTAATGTTCTGTACTAAGAATGGTATTGTTAAACGTACTGCAATTGAAGAGTTTGATAATATAAGAAAAAGTGGTAAAATTGCAATCGTTCTTAGAGAAGATGATGAATTAATAAGCGTTAAAAAGACTTGTGGAAAAAATGAAATTGTCATTGGTGCAAGTAATGGACGTATGGTTAGATTTGATGAAAATGAAATTAGATGTATGGGTCGAAGTAGCTCAGGTGTTAAAGGAATTGATTTAGATGGATCTATTGTTGTCGGAGCAGATGCAGTTGAACCTGGTCATATGGTATTAATTGTTACTGAAAATGGATATGGTAAAAAAACATACATTGATGAATATAGATTAACTCATAGAGGAAGTAAAGGTGTTAAAGCTTATAATGTTACAGATAAAAATGGTATTATGGTTTCATTAAAATGTTTTAATCCAATTACAGATCTTGATTTAATTATAATGACAGATAGTGGTATAATTATTAAATTACCTTTAGATCAAGTTTCTAATTTAAAACGTGCAACTCAAGGTGTTAGATTAATGAATCTTAAAGATGAACAAAAAGTATCAACAGTTGCATTAGTTGATAAAGAAGATAATACAGATAATAATTCAGAAGAATTAAATCAAAGTACAGAACAAACAAATGAATAATTAATTGATTATGTTTCACGTGAAACATTGATGTTTTCTATTAATATAGTATTATTTCCCAATTTTATTTACTGGGAAATAATTTTTTTGGGAAATAATTTATATTTTTATTAAAATGTAACAAAAATTATTTCCCGGGAAATAATTTTGTATATGTTTCACGTGAAACATATAATAAAAATGTAAAAAATATTTACATTTAAACATAAATATATTAAAATAATAAACGTGCAATGGAAGTGATTGAACCAGGTCAGGATCGGAAGATAGCAGCCTTAAAGTCCAACTTCCATGTGCACTTTTTTTTGGAGGAAATATGAATATAAAATTTATGGATGAAGCTTTTAAACAGGCACAAATTGCATATGATATTGGTGAGGTCCCAGTTGGAGTAATTATAGTTAAAAATAATAAAATAATAGCAAGGGCTCACAACATGAAAGAATATGATAATTGTTGTTTATCCCACGCTGAATTAATTGCTATTAAATCTGCGTCTAAAATTTTAAATAATTGGAGATTATGTGATTGTGATATTTATGTTACTTTAGATCCTTGCCCAATGTGTGCAAGTGCAATTAAACAATCAAGAATAAAAAATGTATATTCTGCTGGAAATAATTCAGATGTTAATAACTTAAAAATAATAAAAAGTATTTTTGAATCAGATAGTACTAATCCATCTGTAAATTTTATTTCAAATATAGATAAAAATAGAACTGAGAAATTATTAAATGATTTTTTTATTAAACAAAGAAAATAATAATTTCTTTTTTTGTGTTATAATATAAAGAAACGGAGGTGTTCGTATGTATTATGCTTTATATAGAAAATATAGACCTAAAGATTTTAATTCGGTTGTTGGACAAGATATAATAGTTAGAACGCTTAAAAATTCAATTATAAATAAAAATTTTTCTCATGCATATATGTTTTTTGGACCTAGGGGTACTGGTAAAACAACTGTGTCAAAAATATTTGCTAAATCTATTAATTGCTTAGAAAATAAAGATGGTTGTTCTTGTGGAAAATGTAAAATGTGTAATATTTCATATTCTAAGGAATGTGTTGATATTATTGAAATTGATGCTGCTTCTAATAATGGTGTTGATGAAATAAGAGAATTAAAAAATAATATTAATTTGGTTCCTTCTGGTCTTAAATTTAAAGTATATATTATTGATGAGGTTCATATGTTATCTATAGGTGCTTTTAATGCTTTGTTAAAAACTCTTGAAGAACCTCCTGAACATGTTATTTTTATTTTGGCTACTACTGATCCTCAAAAAGTTCCTGAAACAATTATTTCTAGATGTCAGTGTTTTTCTTTTAAACGTATATCTAATGATGACATAGAAAAAAGATTATCTTATGTTTGTAAACAAGAAAAAATAGAAATCGAAGATGAAGTTATTAAAAAAATTGCTATATTGTCAGATGGTGGCTTGAGAGATGCTTTGGGTATGCTCGATAAATTAATATCTTATACTGATTCTAAAATAACTATTGATATACTTAATGATGTAAATGGTATTGTATCTGATGATGAATTATATTCTTTTATTAAATATATATCTGAAGGAGATATTAATAATGTTTTATTACTTATCGATAAATTTAATAGTTGTGGAAAAAATATTATTCAAATTTTAATACAACTTATAAATTATTTAAGAGATTATATTGTTGATTATTATTTAGAAAAAAAAGAATCTAATATTTCTATAGATTTATTACAAAAATTAATAAATGTTTTAAATGAAAAATTATTTGATATAAAGAAAAGTAGTCTTCCAAAAATATATATAGAGACTATTATATTAAAATTTATAAATGATAATGTATTAATCAATTCTAATAATGAATTATCTAATATTACAAGTAATACTAATATACATAATGATTCAAAAAATACTTCTTTAGATGTTCTTGTTGTTGATAATAATGAGGTTGCTGATAATAAAGTAAATATTATTGATAGTAATAATAATCATAATAATAATGCAGCTAATGATAATAATTATAGTAATACATCTGAGAAAGTTTCTGTTGATGATTCTATTAATGATAATGATAAAATACTCAATATTGATGATGTTATGTCTGCTAGAATTAATAATACTTTTGCTACTGCAACAAAAGGATTATTATCTTCAGAAAAGAAATTTTTTGATTTATTAAAGGATTATTCTTTTGATCAAGAAATTGGATCCTTAGTTAATACATTACTAGATTCTAATTTAAGAGCCTGTGGAAAGAATAATTTTATAATTAGTTATGAATCAAATGCGATTGTTGAACAAAATATATTGGATATAAAAATACTTAATGATGTTTATAATAAAATTACTAATTCTAATAAGACTTTTGCTATTGTTACAGATGATAAGTGGGAAAATTTAAAGAAAGAATATATCAATCATTTGAATAATAATATTAAATATGAAATTATTGATGAACCTGAACTTTTATTTGAAGAAACTAAGAATAATGATATAATATCTAGTAGTGCAGTAGATCTCTTTGGTGAGGATATTGTCGAAATTGAATAGGAGGAATTTATATGAATATGCAAGCTATGTTAAAGCAAGCACAAGCTTTACAAAAAGATATGTTAAAGGTTAAAGATGAAATTGATAAAACTGAATTTGTAGGAGAAAGTTCCTTAGTAAAGGTGACTTTAAAAGGTACAAAGGAGGTTGTTAAGGTTGAAATTCAAGGTGATGACACATTAGAAAAGGATGATATTGAAATGCTTCAAGATATGATTGTTATTGCAATGAATGATGCAATGAAAAAAATAGATAAGACTACAGAATCTAAAATGGGAAAATTTGGTAATATACCAGGATTATTTTAATATATGTTTCCAGAAAGTATTAATAATTTAATTGAGTCTTTTAAATATTTGCCTGGTATTGGAGAAAAAACTGCTGAACGTTTTGCTTTTTCTATTCTTGAATTGGATAACGATCAAGTTGAAATTTTTAGAGAAAGTCTTAATGATGTTAAGGAAAAGGTTCATAAATGTTCTATTTGTAATTCTTTAACAGAAAACGATATATGCAACATATGTTCTAATAAATTTCGTGATAGTTCTAAATTGTTTGTTGTTGAAGATGTTAAAAGTGTTTTTACTTTTGAAAAGTTGGGCATGTATGATGGAAAATATCATGTTTTAAATGGATTAATATCTCCATTAGATGGTATTAATCCGGAAGACATTGGTCTCGATAAGCTAATTGATAGAATACATAATGAGAAATTTAATGAACTTATTTTTGCATTTAAACCTAGTATTGAAGGTGAAACGACATCTCTATATATAAAAAAAATATTAAGTGATTTAGATATAAAAATAACTCGTTTAGCTAGTGGAGTTCCGATAGGTGCTGATATGGAGTATATTGATAGTCTTACTCTAGAAAGAGCCTTAAATGATCGAAAAGAAATAGAATAAAATTTAATATATATCATAACTTATATTGAGGTATGATATATGAATAAAGTTTTGAAAAATTTAAAAAAAATAGTAATAAGTTGTTTTATTTTATATGGTTTTAATTATATTTCTTGTAATTTTAATATAATTATTCCTATTAATATTATAAATGTTTTGATTATTACTTATTTAGGTCCTTTTGGACTATGTGGATTAGTGTTTTTTAAGTATATTTTTATGTGAGGTTTTTATGGATAATATAAGTGATGTAAAGAAAAAATATATAGATTATATTGATAATATTATTTCTAATAAAAAAAATTCACATGCTTATTTAGTAGAATTAGATAATTATGAAGATGATATGAAATACGTTTACTTATTCATAAAAATGCTTTTATGTAATATGAAATCTTCTGATATATCTAATTCTGATAATAAAATAATTAAACTTGTGGATGATAATAATTATCCAGATATAACAGTTGTTTCATCTGAAACATCCATTATAAAAAAATCTTCTATAATTGAATTACAAAAGGAATTTAATAATAAATCATTATTTAATAATTATAAAATTTATATTATTAAAGAAGTAGAAAAGCTTAATGGTTATTCAGCTAATACTATTCTTAAATTTTTAGAGGAGCCTGAAGATAATATTATTGCTTTTTTGCTTACTGATAATAGATTTCATGTTATTGATACAATATTATCAAGATGTCAAATTTTATCTTTAAAAGAATCTTCTTATGATTATAGTTTTGATGATGATAAAATTGATTTTTTGAATTATATTCTAAATCCTGAAGATTTTTTTATAAATTATAATGAACTTATTAAGAATAAATATCCTGATAAATTGATTTTTAAAGATATGCTTATTAATTCAGAAAAAATAATACTTGATTATATATCTTGTTCTGATGATAAAAAGATTAATAATGATATTGATATTTTATTATCGAAATATGATAATAGAAAGTTAATTGGAATTATTTCAATTATTGAAGATTACTTAGTAAAATTAGAGTTTAATATCAATTATAAATTATGGGTTGATTCTTTGTTTTCTAGTTTAATAGGAGGTTAATTTATGATAGAGGTTGTTGTTGCTATTATTCCTGAAACAAAAAATATATATTATTTGTCTCCTAATTCTATTGAATTAAGACAAGAAGATAGAATTATTTTTGATTCAGAAAATGGTTTAATGAATGGAATAATTATTAAAGAAAAATACATGGAAAAAATGAAAAACCTTGTATTACCTTTATATAATGTGTTAAGAATTGCAACAGATAAGGATAATAAAATTATTAAAAAAAATATAAACACAATGAAAAAGTCTTTTGAGGATGCTGAAAAATATAGTAAAGAACTAAAATTGGATATGAAATTTGTTGATTCATATTTAAATTTTGATTCATCTCAATTAGTATTAAGTTTTATTGCAGATGACAGAATAGATTTTAGAGATTTAGTTAAAAAAATGGCACAGAAGTATAAAACGAGAATTGAATTAAGACAAATAGGTGTAAGAGATAAAGCAAAGAAAATTGGTGGTTTAGGACCTTGTGGATTATTTTTATGTTGTAATTCATTTTTGTCTGATTTTAATAGTGTTTCTATAAATATGGCTAAAAATCAAATGTTAGCACTTAATCCTACTAAAATAAATGGTGTTTGTGGTAGATTGATGTGTTGTTTGGGCTATGAAAATGATGTTTATACAGAATTAAAAAAATCTCTACCTAAATTAGGAATGATGTTTGATACACCTGAAGGAATGGGTAAGGTTGTCGATATTGATGTGTTTAATAATACTTATTCTGTTGATTTAGCAGAAAAAGGAATTATAAAATTTCCTGGAGATAAAAGAAATGATTAGTCTTAATGATGTTTTAGGATATGATAATTTAAAAATATTTCAGAGTTCTGAATTTTTTTCTTTTTCTCTTGATAGTATTGTTTTAGCAAATTATACTATTATTCGTAAAAAAGATAAAAGAATAATTGATTTTTGTACTGGAAATGCTATTATTCCATTGATTTTATCAAAAAGATGTGATAAAAAATTAGAGGCAATTGAAATTCAGGAAAAACTTTATTCATTAGCTTTAAAATCAATAGATTATAATAATCTACAGGATAGAATTAATCTTTTTAATGAAGATATTAAGGATTTTTCTAATAGAATTGTTAATCAAAATAAGTATGATTTAGTTTTGTGTAATCCACCTTATTTTGTTAATAATGAGAATAGTATAAAGAATTTAAATTATGAAAAGTGTGTCGCAAGGCATGAAATATTAATTAATTTAGAAGAAATTTGTTCGTGTGCAAAAAAAGTATTAAAGGATAATGGTGTTTTTTCTTTAATTCATAGAACAGATAGATTGATTGAAATATTAGATGATTTAAAAAAGAATAATTTGGAGCCTAAAATTATTAAATTTGTTTATGATAAAGCAGATAGTGCTTCAAATCTAGTTTTAATACAATCTCAAAAGAATGGTAAGACTGGTCTAAGGATAGATCCACCTTTAATTCTTTATAATGACAATGGATTAATGTCTGATGAGTATAAAAAATTACAAACGGAAGTGAGATTATGATTCAAAAAAGTTATGATAAGAGTCCTAGTTTATATTTGATTCCAACACCTATTGGAAATGTTGATGATATAACTATTAGAGCTTTGGATACTTTAAAATCTGTTGATGAATTATTGTGTGAAGATACTAGAACTACTTCTATTCTTTTAAAACATTATAATATAAAGAATAAATTAACTAGTTGTCATGAATATAATGAATCTAAAATTGTTGATTATGTTTTATCAAAACTAGAAAAAGGACTTAATATTGGACTCGTCACAGATCAAGGTAGTCCTATAATTAGTGATCCTGGTTTTATATTATCAAGAGCAGTTATAGATGCTGGATATAATGTTATAAGTTTACCTGGTGCAACTGCATTTGTACCAGCATTATCTTCATCAGGTATTGAACCTTCTCCTTTTTTATTTTATGGCTTTTTAAATTCAAAAAAAAGTAAGCAAATATCTGAATTAAAAGAGTTGGAAAAAATTAGATTTTCTATCATATTTTATGAATCTGTTCATAGAATTAAATCTACTCTTAATAATATGCTAGATATATTTGGGGATAGATATATATGTATTGGAAGAGAAATATCAAAGGTGTTTGAAGAATATTCTAGGGGAAAAATAAGCGAATTGATAGATCTTGTTGATAGCATGAAAGGTGAATTTGTTATTGTTGTTGAAGGAAATAAAAAAATTATTGATTATAGTAATTTAGATGTTGTTAAACATGTTTCTTTATATTTAGATGATATGTCTGAAATGGATGCAATAAAAAGGGTTGCCAAAGAAAGAAATGTTTCAAAGTCTGTAATATATAGTGAATATCATAAAAGGAAGTGATTGTATGAAGCTAATAGTTGGGTTAGGTAATCCAGGAAGGGATTATTCTAATACTCGCCATAATGTAGGATTTATGTTTGTGGATGGTTATTTAGATTATAAAAACATTCAAGCTAGTTGGAAAAATAAATTCAATGGTTTGTTATTTAAATGTAATATTAATGGTGAAGATGTTATTTTCTTAAAACCACAGACTTTTATGAATTTATCTGGAGATTCAATAAGAAAAGTTGTTGATTATTATAATATTTCAGTTTCAGATATTTTAATTATTTCAGATGATTTGGATTTATATGTAGGTAATTTTAAATTAAAATTAACTGGAAGTAGTGGAGGACATAATGGTTTAAAAGATATAGAGTTAAAATTAGGTACTAGAGAGTTTAAAAGATTAAAGATTGGTATTTCTAATAATAAAGATATAGATACAAAAGACTATGTTTTAGGAAATTTTTCTAAAGATGAATTAAAAATATTAGATGAGTTATTTAATACATTATTTTTTGTAATAGATGATTATTATAGTATGTCTTTTTCTGATTTAATGAATAAATATAATAGTAAGAATAAATAGGTGATATATGAGATTTTTTGAAGATATAATTTGGAGTGATTTAAAAAAAAACATGGGTCTAATTAATATGACCGATGAGTTTTTTTGTGCTTATATTAACTCCTTATTTAAATCAAAAAAATCTATTTTAGTTGTCGTTGATAGTTTGTTTGAAGCAAACAGATTATATAATTCTTTATCAAACTATAATGAAAATACTTTGTTATTTCCAATGGATGATTTTTTAACAAGTGAAGCTTTGGCTATTTCTCCTGATTTGATGATAAAAAGATTGGAGACAATTAATAGCATTATTAATAATGAAAATTCCATTGTTATAACTAATTTGATGGGTTATTTAAGATTTTTGCCATCTAAGGATGTATATTTAGATAATATTTTAAAATTTGAAGTTGGAAATAGAATTGATCCTAAAGTTTTAGCAAATAAGTTATATTCTATTGGATATAAAAAAGATACTATTGTGAATAAAACTGGTGAATATGGTGTTAGAGGATTTGTTGTAGATATTTTTCCAATTTATGAGGATAATCCTATTCGTATAGAATTTTTTGATGATGAGATTGAATCTATTAGAGTATTTGATGCTGATACACAAAAATCAATTTCGTCATTGGATAATATTTCTATTTATCCTTTTTCTGAGTTTTTGAGTACAAAAGATGTAATAGAAGAACATTTTAATAAACAAAAATATTTGCAATTATATTCCGAAATATCAAATATATCAAATTATTTATCTAATAATGTGGTTGTTTATAAAGATTATGAACAATTAAAAATTTCATATTGTAATATTTTAAATGAAATTATGGAATATAAACAAAATAAAGATGTTGAATTTGATTTAAATTATATGTTTGATTTACTTAAAATTAATGAAAAATATCCTGTTTATTATTGTTCTATTGATAATAAAATAGATAATGGATATATAACTTCTATTAAAGATTTTGGTGTAAAAACTATAAATAATTTTAATGAAGATTCTAATTTAATTAATGATTTTATTAATAATAGTATTCATAATGATAAAACAGTTGTTATTTGTGTAAAAAAATATCAGGTAAAAAGTTTATATAAATTTCTTAATATGAAAGTTTATGAGACTTCATTTGATGATATAAAAAAGGGTTCTGTAAATATAATTGATTGTAATATATCTGACGGTTATATTTATAATGATTTAATAGTTTTATCTTCTCGTGAATTATTTAATATAAAGAATAATAATAAAAAGTATCATACTAAGTATAAATATGCATCTACAATAAATGATATTAATAAGTTATTAGTTGGTGATTATGTAGTTCATAATATTCATGGTATAGGAAGATATAATGGAATAAAATCTCTTACTTTAAACGATATTACAAAGGATTATTTAGAGGTTTTATATCAAGGTACTGATAAAATATATATACCTGTTGAAAAGATTGATTTATTAAGTAAATATTCTGGTCGTGAAGGAGTAGCACCAAAGATTAATAAATTAGGTGGTACAGAATGGCAAAAAACAAAAAATAGAGTAAAATCCAAAGTATCAGATATTGCTGATCAATTATTAAAGTTATATGCAGAAAGAGAGAAAAGAAAAGGTTTTTCTTTTTCAAAGGACTGTGATATGTCTCTTGATTTTGAAAAAGCATTTCCATATGATTTGACTTCTGATCAAGTAAAAGCAATATCACAAATAAAAGAAGATATGGAAAAGAGTATTCCAATGGATAGACTTTTATGTGGTGATGTTGGTTTTGGTAAAACGGAAGTTGCTTTTGTTGCTGCTTTTAAAGCAATTCTTGATTCTAAACAGGTATTACTTCTTTGTCCAACTACAATTTTATCTAATCAACATTATGAAAATGCAATTGAAAGATTTAAAGATTTTCCTGTAAATGTTGCTTTATTAAATAGATTTAGTACTCCAAAGGAAACTAGCAGAATTATATCTGGTTTGAAAGATGGAACAATAGATTTTGTTATAGGGACTCATAGATTATTAAGTGATGATATTTGTTTAAAGGATTTAGGTTTGTTGATTATTGACGAGGAACAAAGATTTGGAGTTGCTCATAAAGAAAAGATTAAACAATATAAAACTAATGTTGATGTATTGACTTTAACAGCAACTCCTATACCAAGAACATTACAAATGTCATTGGTAGGTATTAGGAGTTTATCTTTAATAACAACTCCTCCTGTTAATAGATTTCCGGTTCAAACTTACGTTGTTGAAGAAAATAAACAAATATTAAAGGATGCAATATATAAAGAATTATCAAGAAATGGACAAGTATTCATTTTATATAATCGTGTTCAGTCGATTGATGAGTATGCATTAAGAATAAAGGAATTAGTACCCGATGCAAAAATAGGTGTTGCTCATGGACAGATGAGCAAAAATCAACTTGAAAGTACGTTATTTGATTTTATTAAGCATGAATATGATATTTTAATTTGTACAACAATAATAGAAACAGGAATTGATATTCCTAATGTTAATACTTTGATAATAATAGATGCTGATAGATTTGGACTTAGCCAGCTTTATCAAATTAGGGGAAGAGTTGGAAGAAGTGATAAGTTTGCTTATGCATATTTAATGTATCAACCTTTTAAATCTTTGACTGAAACGGCTGTTAAAAGATTAAATGTTATTAAAGAGTTTACTGAATTAGGAAGTGGTTTTTCTATTGCGACAAGAGACTTATCTATTCGTGGAGCAGGGGATATTTTAGGAAGTGAACAGGCTGGATTCATTGATAGTGTTGGAATAGATCTTTATCTTAAAATGTTAAATGATGAAATAAATAATAAAAATGAAATCGAAATATTAGATGAGGAAAAAGAGGATATTGATTCTGATTCTAAGCCTTTATTGAATGTAGCTACTCATATTTCTGATGAATATGTATATGAAGATGATTTAAAAATAGAAATACATAAAAAGATTAATTCTATTGATAGCTTGGAAAAATTGAATCAAGTTAAATTGGAATTAGAAGATAGATTTGGAAAATTAGATGAGAATGTAATTATTTATATGTATGAAGAATGGTTTGAAAAGCTGGCCAAAAATGTTCACTTGAAAAATGTTCATCAAAATAAAAATTCAATAGAATTAGTATTTTCAAATGATATTGTTTCTCAACTTGATACAGAGGAATTATTTATGGATGCATTTCAAATTACACCTATGTTTAGATTTATAAGTAGAGGAAGTAATATGGTAATTGTACTTGATATAATTAAACTTGATAAACATCCAGTTTATTACTTAGTTGAATTACTTAATAAAATTTATAGTAATTTAAATGTTTCTATTGACTAAATCATATATAATTGTTAAATTGAGAATACTAGGAGGGTAGTCAATGGATAGTGAAATTAACAAAATGAAATTAGAACATGAAAGAGGATATAAGAATACAATTTTAGATATTATAAAAAATAATACTAATGTTTTGGTTAATGAAGATATTAAAACTTTATTAAGTACTCCTCCGCTTGATTCTATGGATACAATAAAATCCAAATTTTTAGAATTGTCAAAAAAAAATAAGACTATATTAAATACAGAAAAACTTAATAATATGATTTCTAAGTATAGAAAAAGTTTATTAAAATGTAGTAAGGAAATATATGATTTAAGAATTAGTGTATTAAATAAAAAGGTAGAAGATATTGATTTAGAAAAAAAAGGGTCAATTATTAAGATTAATAAAAAAGACTTCAATGATTTAAATAAAAAGATAAAAAATATTTTAAAGAAATCCTTAAAAGATAGTTATGATGATATTATTGATAAGCAAATAAAGACAATTTTTGATGGTAAAATAGAAGAAGATATTTATGATAAATTTCATAATGATATCTCAAAATATATAAAGACAACATATCAAAAACAATTATTTGAAAGTCTTGAAATTAAAATATTAGTTAAAGATACAACTTTAATAAATGCTACAAAAGAGCAAGGAGAAAGATATCTTTATATATTAGATAATTCAAGAATATTTAATGATATTTAATTTGATGCTTGAATATTTATTAATTATATGTTAAAGTATGCATGTATTTAAATGTTGTGATGGAGAGCTTTATATTTTCTATATTAAAGAGAGCTTTGTTAGGTGAAAGAAAGCATATAGATGGTATAAAAGTATGGCTTCTGAACTTTCATATCGATATGTAGGTATGGACGTATATAGGCGTTAACTATTTAAGTGTATAATATTAAATTATTATAAAGTAAGGTGGTACCGCGTTAACTCGTCCTTATATTTATAATAATTTTTTTTTGGAGGGATGAAAGATGAAAAAGGAAAAATATTATATAAGTACTGCAAT
Source organism: uncultured Erysipelotrichaceae bacterium (assembly GCA_902768065.1). Next base: position 35,294 of record CACXJP010000001.1, on the reverse strand, counting down.
TGCTTATACTTCAGGAAAACCACATATAGGTAATACTTATGAGGTTGTTTTAGCTGATGCAATTGCAAGGTATAAAAGACAAAGAGGTTTTGATGTTTATTTTCAAACTGGTACTGATGAACATGGAGAAAAAATTGAATTAAAAGCAAAAGAGGCGGGAGTTTCACCAAAAGAATATGTTGATGAAAAGGCTGCAGATATTCAAAGAATTTGGGATATAATGAATACAAGCTATGATAATTTTGTTAGAACTACTGATCCTAATCATGAAAAAGTTGTACAACATATTTTTAAATATATGTATAACAAAGGTGATATTTACAAAGGTGAATATAAGGGTCATTATTGTACTCCTTGTGAGTCTTTCTGGACAGATTCTCAATTAGTTGATGGCAAATGTCCTGATTGTGGAAGAGAAGTTGAAGAAAAGTGTGAAGAGGCATATTTCTTTAAATTGAGTAAATATCAAGATAGATTAGAAAAATATATTGAAGAACATCCTGAATTTATTCAACCTGTTGCTAGAAAGAATGAAATGGTTAATAATTTTATCAAACCAGGATTACAAGATTTATGTGTATCAAGAACATCTTTCAAGTGGGGAATACCTGTTGATTTTGATGATAAACACGTTGTTTATGTTTGGCTTGATGCCTTAACTAACTATATTACAAATATAGGATATGATGTTGGGGTAGAAAATGATGAGTTTAATTATAAATGGCCTGCTGATTTACATTTAATAGGAAAAGATATTATAAGATTCCATACTATTTATTGGCCATGCTTTTTAATGAGTTTGGATATTCCAATGCCTAAACAAGTTTTTGGACATCCATGGTTAATTATGAGTGATGGAAAGATGAGTAAATCTAGAGGAAATGTTGTTTACGCAGATGATTTAGTTGAGGAGTTTGGTGTTGATGCTGTAAGATATTATTTCTTACATGAAATACCTTTTGCTGCAGACGGGATATTTACTAGAGATTTACTAATAGAAAGAATAAATGGTGATCTTGCTAATATATTGGGTAACTTAGTTCAAAGAACTATTTCAATGGGAAATAAGTATTTTGATGGTGATATATCTAATAAAAATGTATCAGATAAGATGGATGATGATTTTATTACTTCTATTAATAGTTTAAATAGTAAAGTTGAAGAAAAGATGGATTCATTACAAATAAGTGATGCATTAACTGAAATATTTAATGTTTTGAGATTAAGCAATAAGTATATTGATGAGACTACTCCATGGATTTTAGCAAAAGATGAAAATCTTAAGGATAGATTAGAAACAGTTTTATATAATTTGTTAGAATCTATAAGAGTATGTGCAGTATTGCTAAATCCATTTTTAACAAAAACAAGTGATGATATTTTAAATCAAATTAATTCTGATGACAAATCATTTGAATATATAGATAGTAATAAATATAAATTAAATAAGCCAACACCATTGTTTATGAGAATTGATACAAATAAAAAAGAAGATTAATTCTTCTTTTTTTGTTATATAATAATTAAAAAGGAGGTAATGATATGTTTATTGATACTCATTGTCACTTATCAGTAGAAGATTATGATGATATAGATGAAGTAATTAATGATAATAGAAAAGCTGGAATAGAAAAGATTATTATTTCTGGATGTACTAAGGAAAGTATTATTGAATCTTTAGAATTATCAAAAAAGTATGATGATATTTTTGTAACGATTGGTTATCATCCTAGTGAGGCAAAAATAATACTTAATAGTGATATAAGTGATTTAGAAAAACATTTAATTGATGATAAGGTTGTTGGAATAGGAGAAATTGGCTTAGATTATCATTATGGTAAAGATGATATTGATCTTCAAAAAGAATTATTTAAAAAGCAGTTAGATTTAGCTATTAAATATAAATTACCTGTTGTTATTCATAGTAGGGATGCTACATTAGATACAATTAATATTTTAAAAGAATATCCAGATGTTATTGGTGATATTCATTGTTTCAGTGGGAGTGTTGAAACTGCTAGACAATATATTAATATGGGATATTATTTAGGAATTGGTGGAGTGGTAACATTTACAAATAGTAATTTATCAAATGTAGTAAAGGAAATTGGAATAGATAATATAGTTTTTGAAACTGATAGTCCTTATTTAACACCTGTTCCTTTTAGAGGTAAAAAGAATAGTTCTAAGTATATTCCATATATATGTAAAAAGGTGGCTGAAACACTTGGTGAAGATGAGGATATGGTTGCAAAAAAAGTTTTGGATAATACTTATAACTTGTTTGACTTGAAATAGTTTTTATGATATCTTTAAGTAGTATAATGGGTTGGTGATATATAGTGAGTAAAAGAAAGACAAAAAATAAAAAGGTAAACTATATATATATCTTGTTAATTTCAATGATTGTTGTATTATTGATTATTTTAGGTTTGTTAATTTATAACAGAAGAGTTGAAAGAATTAATGAAGCAAATGTGATTTTATATGCAGAAGATGAAAATATTACTATTGATGATTCTTTACCTGTTTCTGATAAATTTGGAAAAGAAGCAAAGGATGAATTATCAAGTTCATATAAGTATTTGGAATTTGAAATTGTTAACGTAAGTTCAAGACCAAGAGACTATCAAATATATATAACTAAGAATAGTTTTAATACTAGTGAAATTAATAATAGATTTGTCAAATTATATTTAATGGATGAGAATAATAATCCAATTGATATCTTTTCAAATAATGATATTCCTTCATATGTTGACTTGAATTATATTAAAGATATGCCAAACAGTAAATTATTATATACAAGCAAGATTGATAAATATCAAAAAAAGAAATTTACTATCAAAGTTTGGGTATCTGATAATTATGTATCTTTAAGTAAAAATTATTTTTCTTTTGATATAAGAACAAGGGCAGTTTAGGAGGATTTATGGAGAAGGAAAAAACTACTAAGAAATTGTGGATTATTCTATTATGTGTTTGTTTATTATTTATAACTTTTACAACGATAGGTTTTATTTTGTTTTCTAATAGAAAACCTGAAATTGTTAATGAACAATTAGATGGTGGTAGTGTTGTATTAAATTATTCATCAGACTCAAATTATTTAAATATTAATAATGCTGTTCCTACGACTGATACTGTTGGAATGGCATCAAACGTAAATGGCAGTTATTTTGATTTTTCAGTGGATACAGAAATTGATGATGCAAAAAGTATTACTTATGAGTTGTCTTTAAAAAAGGTAAAGGGAAATGTTCCTGACAGTGATATTGTTGTATATTTGGAAAAAGAGGATAGTGGAACATATTCTCCAATAGTAAAGCCTACAGGTTTCAAACAAATAAAAAATGATAGTAAATTTGGAACAAAAAAGAATAGTATGATTCTTTTAACAAGTGAAAAAGAAAAATCAGTTATTGATAATTATAGATTAAGAACATGGATTTCTGAAAAGAGTTCTGTTGCCAATGGAAATTATCAATTAGAAATAAATATTATTGCAAATGCGAAATAAGGTTGAAGTGTAAAGTTTACTTTAACTTTTTTTTTATTTGTGGCATTTTATTGTTAATAATATTATAATAAAAGGTAAGATTGGAGTAATAATATATGGATAAGAGTTATTCTGCTATAGATAAAATTAGAGATATATTTGGTTTAGTTATGAAATCTTTTATATTATCTTTTGTATTCTTTATAATTTTTATTGCTATTATTATGGCTATATATTATGGTGATTTATATTTTAATGTTAAATCAGGTAATTATAAGAGTCCATTGTTTAATAGTTATGTTATTGTTTCTCCAAGTATGATTCCTACAATTAAGGTTAATGATGCTATTATTGTTAAAAGAGATAATAATGATAAATATATAGTTGGAGATATAATTAGTTTTTATTCTACTGAATATGATTCTAGAGGTATGGTAATAACCCATAGAATTATTAATAAAGATAAAAAAAGTAATAATACATCTTTATACACTACAAAAGGGGATAATAATTCTATAGCAGATAAGAATAGTGTAAATACAGATAATGTGTATGGAAAGGTTCTTTTTATTCTCCCAAAAATTGGTTTTATTAAAAATTTCTTATCTAAGCCTATAAATATTATATTGTGTATATTAATTCCATCATCCTTTATTATTGTTGTTGATTTAGGACATATTAGTATATTGTTTAAGAAAAATACAAAGGTTGTTTAAAAACAATCTTTCTTTTTTTTTTATTCTGTTTTATAATAAAAGACGTTTGGTGATGTTTTATGGAAATGTATAATGTTAAGTTTAAAAAGAAATTTGGCCAGAACTTTTTAAAGGATAAAAGAATTGTTAAAAGAATTGTTGATATTAGTGGTGTTGATGGAGATTCTTTAGTTATTGAGGTAGGACCTGGTGGTGCGATAATGACAAAAGAATTGGCTCTAAAAGCAAAAAATGTATTGGCATATGAAATAGATTCTGATTTAGAGGAAGAATTATCTTATAAGTTGGAGGGAATAGAAAATGTTGATGTATTATTTCAGGATTTTTTAACTGCTGATATTGTCAATGATGTTACAGGCTATAAATTTAATAAATTATTTTTTGTAAGTAATGTTCCATATTATATTACAACACCAATTATATTGAAGTTAATAAAGAGTAATTTACATTTTGAGAACATTGTAATGATGGTTCAAAAGGAAGTAGGTGATAGATTTAGTACTTCTCCAGGTAGTAGAGAGTATGGATCTATAACTGTTTTATTAAATTATTTTTTTGATGTGAAAAAAGAATTCTTTGTTTCTAAGAAAGAGTTTGTTCCTGAACCTAAGGTTGATAGTGTTGTAGTATCTTTTAAAGAAAAAAAGAAAAGATCAAAGGTTAATAATTTTGATTTCTTTGAAAGAATTGTTAGAGATAGTTTTCAATTTAAGAGAAAAAACATTAAAAACAATTTAAAAAATTATGATTTAAAAATAATTTCAAGTGTTTTAAGTGAATATGGTTATGACTTGAATGTTAGGGCAGAAATGTTAGATGTTGAAATTTTTGTAAAAATAAGTAATGCATTATGGAAATAATAATATTTCCTTTTTTTTTGCATATCTATTTATTGGAGATGATTATATTGAACTTTAAAGTAGGTGATATTGTCACTAGAAAATCTCATAATAATGATATAGTTTTTAAAATAATAGGTATTGATGGTAATGTTGTTTTATTGAAGGGGGTTGATTTGAGAATATATGTGGATTCTTATATTGATGATTTAGTTTTGTCTAAAGTTAAAAATACTGATGATTCAATAATAGAGGATAATTTAAAAAACATTAATATAGATAGGGATAGTTATTTTTATTTACCTGGTAAGGTTTTACATATTGATGGAGACAATGAATATCTTGATAGATGTATGAATTTTTATAATAAAATGGGTGTAAAAGCAAATGGAGTTATGATTAGTGAAAATGTTATTAATAAAAAAGTATTATCTTTATTGAAAGAATATAGACCTGATATATTGGTAATAACTGGTCATGATGCTTTTTTTAATAGAAATAGTGATAAGAATAATATACGTAATTATCAAAATTCGATTAATTTTGTTTCAGCAATAAAAGAAGCAAGAAGGTATGAGAAAAATCAGGATAAATTGATTATAATTGCAGGTGCTTGTCAGTCAAATTATGAAGAGTTAATTAAAGCAGGAGCTAACTTTGCATCAAGCCCAAAGAGAATTAATATTCATGCATTAGATCCAGCAATAATCGCCTCATCAATTGCTTTTTCTGATAGAAATCAAAGTATAGATTTAATTAATGTAATTGAAAAGACAAAATATGGAAGTGATGGAATAGGTGGAATAATTACAAGTGGGACTATGTATGTGGGGTATCCAAGATGAATATAGAATTAATAAGAAAAAACATTATGGAACATATGAATAAAGAGTATGAATTTATATATTATGGTAGTAGGGGACAAGATGATGTTTTTGTAGGTAAAATTGATAGAGTATATCATAGAATTTTTACAGTAAAAACAAATAACGGAATTACTAAATCATTTAGTTATAGTGATTTTGCTATTAAAAATATAAAAATAAGTCACAATAATTGAAAAATATTGATTTTTTTAAAATATTATTATAAAATTAGTTTATAAAGTGATTTTTGCTTTAAGAGGGAGGAAATTCTTATGAAAATTACATCAGTTAATGTACGTAAGATTGAAAAAGAAGGTTCTCGTATGAAGGGAATAGCTTCTGTTTTATTAGATGATAGTTTTGCTGTACATGACATTAGAATTATTGAAGGAGACAACGGTTTATTTATAGCAATGCCAAGTAGAAAAACTGCTACAGGTGGATATCGTGATATTGCACATCCAATTAATCCTGAAGTACGTGCTATGTTCGAAGAAGCAATTCTAGAAGCTTATGATAAAGCTGAAGATGTATCAGAAGAGGAAGAATAAAATAAAAAAGATGATAATCATCTTTTTTTTTGTTCTATTTTCTATGTTTTTTCATATATTCTATTAGGAGGATAATATGGATAAAAATGATTCTAGTATTAATAATTATAATCATAGTGTTAATTTGCTTGAAAGAAAAACATTAGTTATAACAGGTGTAAAAAAAATAGATACATTTGATAAAGTACATTTTATTTTAGATACAACGATGGGGTTTATGATAATTAAGGGAGATGGCCTTGAATTAATTAAATTGGATACTTTAAGTGGAAATGTCACTATAAAAGGAACAATAAATTCATTAGAATATGTAATTGAAAATAAAAAATCAAATGATGAAGGAATTATAAGTAGGTTATTTAAATATTGATTTTAAGAATTCAATTATTATGTTTATTCTTTTCTTTTTTATTTGGTGTGTTTCTATTTTTTATATCTAAATTGTCATATAAAATTATTTTTATAAAATCAAATAAATATAAAATATTTCTTAGTTTTATAATCGACTTAGTCATTTCTTTATTATATTTTTTTTGTTTAATGTATCTTAATAATGGTATTCTTCATTTATATTTTTTTCTTACTATCTTTTTTGGATATTTGTTATCTTATAATTTTTATAATAAATAATGTAAATTTAACGTAAAGTCATCTTTTATATATTGATACATTATTTTTATAAGAGATATAATATAATATGAAAAGGTAGGTGAAGTGATATGGCAAGTAAAAGAAGAAAGAAAGCCAAAAGAAGATTTCTCTTTTTAGGAATCGGTTCGATTGCTATTATTATTGTCATGACTTTATCTATTGGAAAGTATTGGGTTGAGATATTTGATAAGTATCAAGAAAAAAAAGAATTATCAAAGGAACTTGAGAGTTTAAAAGAAAAAGAGGAACAATTAAGAGTAGATGCTGATAAGCTTCAAAACCCTGATTATATAGCAAGATATGCAAGAGAAAAATATCTTTATTCTAAAGATGGTGAATTCATTTTACAAATTCCTGAAGAAAAATAATATATTTTTCTTTTTTTTATTTTATTATGTTATAATATTATTGGTTTACAAGAGGTGATTTCTTATGTTAAAGCTTGATGGTATTTTTAAATTTAATAAAAACGATAGGATAGTTGTTGGTTGCTCTACTGGTCCTGATTCTATGGCATTAGTTGATATGCTTCTTAAAATAAGAAAAAAATATAATTTGTGTATAATAATTGCACATGTTAATCATAATGTTAGAAGAGAGTCAATAGAGGAAGAACATTTTATAAAAAATTATTGTTTAGAAAATAATCTTTTTTTTGAGTCTATGATTATTGAAGAATATAGTGATGATAATTTTCATAATGAGGCTAGAAACATAAGATATAATTTTTTTGATAGTATAGTTCATAAATATTCTGCTAATTATTTAATGACTGCTCATCATGGTGATGATTTGATAGAAACAATATTAATGAGAATTGTTAGAGGATCTAATCTTAATGGATATGGTGGTTTTAAAATGATTGTAGATATGGGTGATTATAAAATTGTAAGACCTTTAATTTCATTTACAAAAGATGAATTAGAAAACTATGATATAGAAAATGGTGTTAAATATTATATTGATAGTTCTAATAAAAAAGATAAATATACCAGAAATAGATACCGTAAATATGTGTTACCATTCCTAAAAAGTGAAGATAAAGATGTTCATTTAAAGTTTTTAAAATTTAGTAATTCTTTATATGAAGCAAGCAAATTTATAAATAACATTACTGATAAAGCATACTACAATTGTATGAAGGATAATGTTTTACTAATAGATAAATTCTTATTAGAAGATGAATTTATTCAAAAAGAAATTTTATATAATTTATTGAGTTCTTTTTATCAAGATGATTTAATATTAATTAATGATAAGCATATTGATTTAATACTTACTCTTATAAAAAGTAAAAAAGGAAATAGTTCAATAGATTTGCCTAATAATGTTGTTGGAAAGAAGAGTTATAATTTTTTTGAGATTAAGAGATATACTGAGGTAATATCTAATTATGAAATTGAGTTTGATAGATATGCAATGTTACCAAATAAACATTATATAGAATTAATTGGTGAAACTTCCGATAACAGTAATAATATATGTAGACTAAATAGCAAAGACATTTCATTACCATTAATAATACGTTCCCGTAAAATAGGTGATAAAATGTGTGTTAAGGGTTTAAATGGAAGTAAAAAAGTGAAAGATATTTTTATTGATAAAAAAATATCACTTGATGAAAGAGATTTATGGCCTATTGTTTTGGACTCTTTTGGAAATGTTGTTTGGATTCCTGGAATAAAAAAATCAAAATTTGATAAAAAAATTAATGAGGAATATGATATAATACTTAAATATAACTAAGGAGGAATTATTTGTGAATAAAAAAGTTGATAAAAAAAATATTAAAAAAGGTATATTACCATATTTAATCATTGGTATTATTATGTTAGGTGTCTTTTATTACTTTAATGTTGTAAATGGGACAAAGCATGAATTTACTTATGATGAATTTATGGAGAAATTAGATGATAATAAAATAAAAGAGATGGATATTACTACAAAGAGTAATGGTTATGTATATGAGATTGTAGGAACTTTAAATAATTATAAAGATGATGAAGAATTTGAAGTAGTATTGCCTTTAAGTGAACAGGTAATGAAAAAAATTGTTGATGCTAGTGATGAACAAAAATTTAAATTAACTGTTCATCCTGATCCAGAAGCAGCTGAATGGATAGCAGTTCTTGTAAATTTTTTACCTATATTAGGGTTAGTTGTTTTTGCCTTTTGGTTTTTCAATAAACAAATGGCTGGTAATAAGAGTTCTCTTGATTTTGGAAAAAGTAGAGCAAGACTTGATAATGATAGTAACAAAGTTACATTTAAAGATGTTGCGGGTTTAAAAGAAGAAAAAGAAGAAGTAAAAGAATTAATTGATTTCTTAAAGAGCCCTAAGAAATTTCAAAAATTAGGTGCAAGAATACCAAAGGGTGTTTTACTATTTGGTCCTCCTGGAACTGGTAAAACATTATTAGCAAAAGCAAGATATGTTTAAGGAAGCAAAAAGAAATGCTCCATGCTTAATATTTATTGATGAGATTGATGCTGTTGGTCGTCAAAGAGGGTCTGGAATTGGTGGAGGGCATGATGAAAGAGAGCAAACTCTTAACCAATTACTTACTGAGATGGATGGATTCGGTGCAAATGAAGGAATAATTATTATAGCTGCAACTAATAGACCAGATGTTTTGGATCCAGCATTATTAAGACCTGGAAGATTTGATAGACAAGTAACAGTTAATTTACCAGATGTTAAGGGTAGAGAAGAAATATTAGGAGTTCATGCTAAAAATAAAATTTTAGCTGAAGGTATTACTCTTAAAAATTTAGCAAAAAGAACACCTGGATTCAGTGGAGCAGATTTAGAGAATCTTCTTAATGAGGCTGCTTTACTTGCTGTTAGAAGAGATAAAAATGAAATTACAATGAGTGAAATTGATGAAGCAACAGATAGAGTCCTAATGGGACCTGCTAAAGTAAGTCATAAATATACTGAAAATGATAGAAAACTAGTTGCATTCCATGAAGCAGGGCATGCTGTCATTGGATTAAAATTAAGAAATGCTAGTGATGTTCAAAAAGTAACTATAATTCCAAGAGGATCTGCTGGTGGATATAATATGATGGTTCCTAATGAGGAAAAATTATGTTCAACAAAAACTGATTTACTAGAGGAAATAACTGGTTTATTAGGTGGTAGAAGTGCTGAGGAAATTGTATTTGGTGAAATAACAACAGGAGCACATAATGACTTCGAAAAAGCTACAAAAATTGCAAGAGCAATGGTTACTGAATATGGTATGAGTGATTTAGGTCCATTACAATTTGAACAACAATCTGGTAGTGTATTCTTAGGAAGAGATTATAATAAACCTCAACATTTTTCAAATGAAGTAGCAAATGAAATTGATATGGAAATGAGAAAAATAATCGATGAGTGTCATAAGAAAGCTAAGGAAATTATTAGTAAAAATAAATCATTACTTAATTTGATAGCTAATACTTTATTAGAGTATGAAACATTAACAAAAGAACAAATTGATTATTTGGTTGAAAATGGTAAGATGCCTGAGGAAGATGAAAGTAATCTTGAATCTTTATCAATTACCAAATTAAGAGAGATTGCTAAAGAAAAAGGAATAAAGAATTATTCAAAAATGAATAAAGCAGAATTATTAAAAGAACTAGATAATTGATTTATCTAGTTTTTTCTTGAAAAATGATATCAAATAATATATTATAAATTCAAGGAGTGATTATTATGGCTACAAAAATTGATAAAGAAAAAATTGGAAAAATTAAAGATAAAGGAACAGGTTTTATTGCAGAGTTTAAAGAATTTGTATTACGTGGTAATGTAATGGATATGGCTGTCGGTGTAATTATAGGTAGTGCTTTTGCAAATATTGTTACTGCATTAACCGAAGATTTTATTAATCCACTTATAAATGGAATTGGTGGAGCAGAGGTTGCAGGTACAATAAAAATATATGGCGGACAAGTAATTAAATATGGTGATTTTATTACTTCAGTTATTAATTTTGTAATAATGGCTTTTGTTTTATTTATGTTATTAAAGGTATTTAATAAGATTACAACAGTTGGAAAGAAGAAGAAGGAAGAAGAGGAAGAGGAAAAGAAAGCAGAAGATATTGCTTTACTTGAAGAAATAAGAGATTTATTAAAAAAGAATAGTAAATAGAGTATATTTAATATATTCTTTTTTTATTGCCTAATTATGCTATTTGCGTTATAATATGCTTGGTTTTGGAGGAAACAAATGGAATGGAATATTGGCAATGTTAAAATTGATAATAGGATTGTTTTAGCACCTATGGCTGGAATATCTAATTCTGCTTATAGACGTATATGCAAGGAAATGGGTTGTGGACTTGTTTATGCCGAAATGGTTAGTGATAAAGCGATAACATTTGATAATAAGAAAACAATTGATATGTTGTATATGACGGACTATGAAAGACCTATATCTCAACAAATATTTGGCTGTGATGTTGATTCTTTTGTTTATGCTGCAAAATATATTGAGGACAATATGCATCCTGATATTATAGATATTAATATGGGTTGCCCTGTTCCAAAGGTTGCTGTTAGAGCGCAAGCTGGTTCTGCACTTTTGAAGAATCCTAAAAAGATATATGAAATTGTCTATGCAGTTGTTTCAGCAGTTTCTGTACCAGTTACTGTTAAGATTAGGAGTGGTTGGGATAATAACCATATTAATGCGATTGAGGTTGCTAAAGTTATTGAAAAAGCAGGAGCAAGTGCTATTTGTGTTCATCCAAGAACAAGAAGTCAAGGATATAGTGGTAAAGCAGATTGGTCTATCATAAAAGAAGTAAAGAATGCTGTATCAATTCCTGTTATAGGAAATGGGGATATTAAGAGGCCTGAAGATGTAAAAAGAATGCTTGATGAAACTGGTTGTGATGCGGTAATGATTGGAAGAGGTGTACTTGGAAATCCTTGGTTAATAAGAAATTCAATCAATTATTTAGAAGGAAAACCATTGATTTCTATTTCTTTAAAAGATAGAGTTGATATGTGTTTAAAGCATTTAGAATACTTGAAAGAATTAAAAAATGATAAACTTGCTTGTTTAGAAATTAGAAATCATATATCTTGGTATTTTAAAGGAATCAAAGGATGTAATGAGTTAAAAAATAAGGTCTATCAAACCACTAATATTCGTGATATAATTTCATTATTAAATGAATTTAAAAGGAGTGATGCATGTGAAGAACGAAAGTGACAAAAAAAGTGATAAGAAAGATGATAAATCAAAAAAAGCTTTATTTGTACAAAGATTAATTGCTTTTCTAATTGATTCAGCAATTGTTGTTTTTGCGGCATCATTGATAGCAACACCATTTATAAATAGTGATAAAATTAATGAATTAAATGATATGTCTATTAAGCTTATGGAGAAATATAAGGATAATAGTATTTCAAATAATGAGTATTTGGCTGAGTATATGAATATAACATATGATACTGCAAAAAACGAAGGAGTTGTTTCTTTAATTAGTGTTGTTCTAGGGTTAGTATTTTTCGTTGTTGTTCCATTATATAAAAATGGCCAAACAATAGGTAAGAAACTTCTTAGAATAAAGACAATTTCAGATACAGGAGAGTTAACTTCTAATCAATTGATTTTTAGAGCATTTATAGCTAATTCTATTTTGATAAATTTATTGTCTGTAATATTAATGATGTTTTTATCAAAAAATAATTACTTTTATTGTTACGGATTATTTATAATTATACAATATTTAATTACGGCATTATCTGTTTTTCTTATTATTTGTAGAAAAGATGGAAAAGCTGTACATGATTTGTTAGTTAGAACACAAGTTGTAAAAATATAGGAGGAATATATGAGAGAATTTACTGAACAGGAATCTGTAAGACGTGAAAAATTAGAAAAATTAAAAGAACTAGGTTTAGATCCTTTTGGACAAAGATTTGATAGAGAGGATTTTGCAAAAGATATAAAAGAAAAGTATTGTGATGTTGATCATGATGCATTTGAATCAATGGATGATACAGCAAAGGTTGCTGGTAGAATTATGTTTATTAGAAAAATGGGTAAGGCATCTTTCTTTACTATTCAAGATAAAACAGGTTCTATTCAAATATATATATCAATTAATGATATAGGGGAAGATGCATATTCTTTATTTAAGACAGCTGATATTGGTGATATTGTTGGTGTATATGGAAAAATTATGAAAACTAAAACTGGTGAGGTAACAATTAAATGTTTAGAATACACTCATTTAGTTAAGGCACTTAGACCATTACCTGAAAAATTTCATGGATTAACAGATAAAGAAGAAAGATATAGAAGAAGATATGTTGATTTGATGATGAATGAAGATTCTAAGAAGGTAGCATTTATGAGACCTAAAATTATTAGATGTATTCAAAATTTCTTAGATAATCAAGGGTTTGTAGAGGTAGAAACCCCTTTACTTACTACTTTATTAACAGGTGCAAGTGCTAGACCATTTGTTACTCATCATAATGCTCAAGATTTAGATATGTATTTAAGAATAGCTCTTGAATTAAACTTGAAAAGATTATTAGTTGGTGGAATGGAAAGAGTTTATGAAATAGGTAGAACATTTAGAAATGAGGGTATGGATCCACAACATAATCCAGAATTTACTTTAATGGAAGTTTATCAAGCATATAGTGATCTAGAGGGTATGATGGAATTAACTGAAAATATGTATAAAACAATAGCAAATGAAGTTTGTGGAAAAACTACTTTCCATTATTTAGGACATGATATAGACTTAGCTGGTGAATGGAAGAGAGTTTCTATGACAGATGCTATTAAGGATAAAACAGGTATTGATTTCAAAGCTATTACAGATTTAGATGAATGTTTAAAACTTGCTGAAGAACATGATATTCCATTAGAAGAACATGAAAAAGCATATGGACATATTATTAATAAGTTCTTTGAGAAGTACGTGGAAGAAACATTAATAGAACCAACTTTCTTATATGGACATCCAATTGAAATAAGTCCACTTACTAAGAAAGATCCAGAAGATCCTAGATTTACTCAAAGATTTGAATTATTTATTTCAGGGCATGAATGTGCTAATGCATATACTGAGTTGAACGATCCAGATGATCAATTAGAAAGATTTGAAGCACAACTTAAAGAACAAGAATTAGGAAATGAAGAAGCAAATGATATTGATATGGATTTCATTGAGGCGCTAGAATATGGTATGCCACCTACAGGTGGAATTGGATATGGAATTGATAGATTAGTAATGTTATTTACGGAGCAAGAGTCAATAAGAGATGTATTGTTATTCCCAACAATGAAAGAGAGAAAATAATGACTATATCAAAAATACGAGATTAAGTCTCGTGTTTTTTTATTTTTGTGAAAAAAATGTGTAAATACTTGTAAAATAGTTGAAAATTGGTTTATAATTATTATGGGAGGTTAATTATGAAAAAACATAATACAGTAAAAGTCGTTCTTATTACTATTTTAGTGTTCTTATTACTATCTTGGATTTTACCTGCTGCTTATTATTCTGGACAGTATGTAGATCAAGGACGCGTTCAAATGGGATTATATGAATTATTCAATTATCCATTAACTGCTATTTCTTATTTTGGATATATTGGATTGTTTGTAATCTTTGTTGGAGGATTTTATGGAATTTTATATAAAATTCCTGCTTATCGTACATTTTTAGATAAGATAGTAGCTTTTTTTGAGGGAAAGGAGAAAGTATTCCTTGCAATTGTTTCTATTTTATTAGCATGTGGTGTTTCAATTTGTGGTTTACAAATAGCATTTGCTTTGTTTATTCCATTCATTGTAGCTCTAATCTTGTTAATGGGATATGATAAAATTGTTGCAGCAATGGTAGTTGTAGGTTCGATTGCTGCAGGACTTATTGGTTCAACATTTGCATTGACAAATTTAAATGTTATAACATCTACTTTATCTCTTGATTTTAATTATCAAATTGGAGTTAGATTTGTAATTTTAATTGTTGGAATAGTATTAGTTTTATTCAATACATTTATGTATATTAAAAACTCTATGAAAATTACTAAACCAATTTTAAAATTAGAAAAAGATGTAAAAGTTGAAGTTTCTGTTGAAAAGAAACCTGCTGCAAAAACTGCTTCTAAGAAAGCAAAAGCAAGTTCTTCTAATAAAAAGACTGCTTCAAAAACAACAAAAGCTAAATCAACAAAATCTAAGTCTCGTAAAAATGCTAATAAAGCAGCATTAAAAGATAATAATATTATAGTTGTTAAAGAATCAGTTTCTGGTTCTGAAGATGACTTTATTCCTGAGAAGAATGGTGATTCTCATAAAATATGGCCATTTGTTGCAGGATTTACATTATTATTTGTTCTTTTAGTATTGGCATTTATCTCTTGGGGAGAGGGTGGATTTAAAATCAATTTATTTAGTGATATTACTAAAGCAGTTATGAACTTTAAGATATTTAAATTCCCAATTTTTGCTAAATTATATGGAACAATGAATGCATTTGGTACATGGACATTATTAGATTTATTCTTACCAATGGCTTTATTAACATTATTACTTGTAATAATTTATAAAGTAAAAATTGATGATATTTTTGATGGTTTTGCAGAAGGAGCTAAAAAAGCATTTTCTGTTGCATTAATAGTAATTATAATCTATTCTTGCTTAGTACTAGTTACTTATCATCCATTCCAATTAACAATTTATAAAGCATTGTTAGGAATGAGTAAAGGATTTAACATTGTAACTACTGTTATTTCATTTATACTAGCAAGTATCTTTAATGCAGATATCTCATATGTTGCTCAAAGTATAATTCCATATTATACTTCTGTTGTAACAAATGTTGATAAATATCCATTAGTAGCTATTATTTTCCAATCAATGTATGGATTTACTGCATTGTTTGCTCCAACAAGCTTAATCTTAATGGGAACTTTAGCATACTTAAAAGTATCTTATAAAGATTGGTTAAAGAGTGTTTGGAAACTATTATTAGAATTATTTGTTGTTCTTTTAATAATCTTCATAATTTTAGCTATTGCTTAATGAAATGGTAAAGGAAGTTTATACTTCCTTTTTTGTTTGTAATTTTTTTCTATCTTATTTTTATTATATTTGATATAATAAGTTCGAATGAGGTGATATTATGAAAATATATAATACATTGTCCAGAAAGGTAGAAGATTTTATTCCTTATGAAGAGGGTAAAGTTAAAATGTACACTTGTGGACCTACAGTTTATCATTATGCACATATAGGAAATATACGTAATTATATTGGTCATGATATCTTAGATAGAACTCTTAGGTTTTTAGGTTATGATGTAACAAGAGCAATGAATATTACGGATGTAGGTCATTTATCAAGTGATGGTGATACTGGTGATGATAAAATGGAAATTGCTCGTAAAAGAGAACATAAATCATCTATGGAAATTGCTAAGTTTTATACTGATGCATTTTTCGAAGATTTTGAATTGGTTAATTGTCTTAAACCTGAAATAGTTAGTCCTGCAACAGATAATATTGATGATTATATTAAAATAATAAAGAAATTGCTTGATGATGGTTTTGCTTATGTTTCTGGTGGAAATGTTTATTTTGATACTTCTAAATTAGATAATTATTATTGCTTAACGAATCAAGATAGTAATTTGGCTGTTGGAGCTAGGGAGGATGTACTTGAAGATTCTAATAAGAAAAATCAGGCTGATTTTGTTTTATGGTTTACAACAAGTAAATTCGAAAATCATGAATTGTTATGGGATTCACCATGGGGTAAGGGATATCCTGGATGGCATATTGAATGTACAGGTATTTCTATAAAATATTTAGGTGAGTACTTAGATATTCATGGTGGAGGCGTTGATAATATCTTTCCACATCATACTAATGAAATTGCTCAGAGTGAATCTTTTTTAGGACATAAATGGTGTAACTATTGGTTTCATAATGAACACTTAATTGATGAATCTGGAAAGATGAGTAAATCTACTGGTGGAATATTAACTGTATCTACTCTAAAAGAAAAGGGGTATAACCCATTATCTTTTAGATTTATGTGTTTAGGATCTCACTATAGAAAACAATTATTATTCACTTATGATAATCTTGCTCAAGCAGAGAATACATATAAAAAACTATTAAAAAAAATATCTGGGATACAAGAAGATGGTTCTATAGATGAAGATGCATATAATTCTTATATTGAGAAGTTTAAATTACAATTAGAAAATGATTTAAATACTTCTAATGCTTTATCTATTTTGTATGAGTTATTAAAAGATACTAATATAAATGGAACTACTAAAATTTCTTTGATTAACGAGTTTGATAATGTCTTTGCTTTAGATTTATGTGCTGATAATACAGAAAAACATAATGAATTAGATGATGAAATTAACGAATTAATTAACAAAAGAGCAGAAGCTAAAAAGAATAAGGATTTTGCTTTGGCTGATAAGATTAGAGATGACTTATTGAAAAAGGGAATAAGATTAATTGATACTAGAGAAGGAACTAGTTATGAAGTAATAAAGGATTAGTTTTTCTAATCTTTTATTGTTTAATTAGGAGGTTATTATGAGTGTTTATGAGATAAATGTTTTAGTTCTTGCATATTTGGGTGATTCTATTTATGAAAATTATGTTAGAAAATATCTAATAGATAAAGGTTTTTCTAATGTAAATGATCTTCAGACTGAGTCAATTAAATATGTAAGTGCAGTTAGTCAGGCTAAATATTTACAATCAATGTTGGATGAGGATTTCTTAACACAGGAAGAAATTGATGTATTTAAAAGAGCTAGAAATTATAAAACAACTTCTCATCCAAAAAGTTGTGATATTATTACTTATAAATATGCAACTGGTCTAGAAGCTGTAATTGGATTTTTGGAGTTAACAAATAATAAAGAAAGGATAGATAAAATAATGAGTTTTATCTTGGTATAGTCTAATGTATGTATATGGGAAAAATGTTGCTAAAGACTTATTGATAGGAAATAATATAATTAAAGAAGTTTTTTTACAGGATAATTTTAACGACAAAGAAATAATTGACTTATTGAAAATAAAAAATATCCCTGTAAAAATAAGAACAAAAAAACAAATTGATGATTTGTGTAGTGGTTTAAATCAAGGTATAATTCTATCTATTCCGGATTACCAATACAACAATTTAGATTCTATTATAAATAGTAATTCAGATGATGTTGTTGTAATACTTGATCATTTAGAGGATCCTCATAATCTAGGAGCAATTATTAGGACTTGTGAAGCGGCGGGAATTAAATCAATTATATTAAGTAAAAATAGACAAGTACAAGTAAATGCTACTGTTATGAAAACAAGCGCTGGAACGTTGCAGAATATTAATTTAGTTTCAGTATCTAGTATTGCAAATTGTATTGATTCTTTGAAAGATAATGGTTATTGGATTGTTGGAACTTCTCTTACAGATAGTGTTGATTATAGAACTGTAGATTATTCTGGAAAAATTGCCATTGTAATAGGTAATGAGGGAAGTGGAATTTCTAGTTTGGTTGCTAAAAAATGTGACTTTCTAGTTAAAATACCAATGTATGGTACTACAAATAGTTTAAATGCAAGCGTTGCTGCAGGTATAATGATTTATGAGGTGATTCGAAATAGAAAGTAGGTATAATGAATTACAAAAAGTATAATGATTATGAACTTATTTATAATGTAAGAGAGAACGATGATTCTTCTTATAATGATTTATTTAATAAGTATATTCCTATAATGAAAAGATTGGCATATACATATTACAATAACTATAAGAATTATGGTTATGATCTTGATGATTTTCAGCAAGAAGCCTATATTGCTTTTCATAGTGCTGTTAATAGTTTTAATGAGGGAAAAGATAGCTTGTTTTATACGTTTGTTATTTTATGTATTAATAGAGCTTTGCTTTCTTTTTGTAGAAAAATTAGTTGTGAAATGAAAAATATAAGTAATCAGTATCTTATTAATATTGATGATAATAATATTATTGGTACATCTAATATTGATGAGTATTGTGATTATAATGATCTTAGATCATTCTTCAATAGAATATATTTAGAGCTTGGATTTGAAGATTCTTGTATTTTTGAATTAAGATATAATGGCTTTTCATATAAGGAAATAAGTGTCCTTTTAGATTTGCCTTTAAGAAGAGTTCAGTTTAAGGGTAGAAAGGTAAAAAAAATAGTTGAGAGTAAAAAATAAGTAAAGTATAAAAAAAAGATATCAATAATTTGTCTTTTTTTTATTTTTGTTTTAAAATTATTATGTAGGATAGGGTGATATTATGGCTCAAATTATTCCATTTAAAAAGCCTGATGATGATAGAGTTACTTTATTTGATTGGGTTAAAGAACATTATTCTGATGAAGAAAAAAGAGAAGTTTTTCTAAATATGGATATTGCGCTTAAATACATTCATGATCATGGATATTGTATAGAACAATTTTATCCTTCTAGGATTGAGATTCTAAATGAACAGCCAGATCATGTACAATTTGATAATATAATTGAGCTTAGTAGTAATATATCAGAAAAAAGTGAAATGATTAAGGAAGATATATTTAATTCTACTTTAATTCAGGTTGGTTTATATACAAATACTTTGAATCATCTTACACCATCTTTCTTAAAAGAAAATTTTGATGAAATAGCAAGATTTTTGCCAGAGGGGGATGTTCCTTATTATAGAGGCGTTGTTCAAAGAGGGGCTTCTGTTTATTTTTCTGAATTTGCTTTAGAAAAAATGAATAGAGATTTAGTTCAATTAGAGCAACAAATAAGTGAAAGTGATGGAAAAAAACCAAAAGAAGTTGATTACAGTGAAAACAAAAAAGTTGATAATTTATCAAATGATAAAATAAATGATGCTATATATAAGCAAATAAGTGGTTATAGAGAAGCTGCATTTATTAGTGGAGTTCTTATACCTACTTTAATTGTACTAAGTGTTATTCTTATTCTTTTAATTGTATTTATAATTGTTAATAGTTAATAGAAAATTTATTGACATTTCTATATGTTTATGCTATTTTATTGTTGTAAGCACGTGGAAGTGTTTTTATTTTGAAAAAAAATTGGGATTAGGTGAGTAAAATGGCTGAAGTAAGAAAAAAAGTTGTAGAAGACAAATATGAAACTTCTAGTATAAAAAAGAAAAATAATACTAAGAAAAAAGAAACTGTAAAAAAAGTTGCTAAAAAAGAAGAAAAGGTTGTTGAAAAGCAAAGCTTCTTCGTAAGATTCAGGATATTTTGCAATGGTGTAAAAAGTGAGTTTAAAAAAGTTCATTGGACATCTAAAAAAGATATGATTAAGTATTCTATTGCTTGTATAGTATTTATTATATTTTGTTCTTTGTTCTTTTATTTAATTGATATTTTATTTGCACTTGTTCAATCATTATTTGCGTAGGAGGTTTTTATGGAAAAACAATGGTATGTAGTTAATACTTATTCTGGTCATGAGAATAAAGTAAAAGAAAAATTAGAGATGAGAGCTGAATCTATGGATATGCAAGATTATATTCATAGAGTTGTTATACCTGAGGAAAAAATTGTTGAAGTAAAAGATGGTGTAACAAAAGAAAAAGTAAAAAAGATGTTTCCAGGATACATTCTAGTTGAAATGGTTATGACTGATGAAGCTTGGTATGTAGTTAGAAATACTCCTGGTGTTACAGGATTTATTGGATCAAGTGGAAAGGGTGCAAAACCAACTCCATTACAACCATACGAAGTTGATAAAATACTTGGTAATATGGGTATTAGTAGAATGGATGTTGATACTGAATTAACAGAGGGAACTAAGGTTAAAATTATTGCTGGTCCATTTAATGGAATGTATGGAACAGTTGATTCAGTAGACTTACCAAATCAGAAGGTTATGTTGCTTGTTGATTTATTTGGACAAGAAACATCTGTAGAAGTTGAATTAAGTCAAATAGAAAATGCTTAATTTTACTTGCAATAATATAATTATTGTGTTATTATTTAGGGGCTATATTTAATTAATATAGATTTAGTGGGAAGCATGGTTTGCATTTTAAAGCGGTAATCAAGCTATTTGTACCACTCGCGAAATAAAACTATAGGAGGTGTTTTTCGTGGCAAAGGAAGCAGTAAAGAAGATTAAGTTACAAATTCCAGCAGGAAAAGCTACACCAGCTCCACCAGTTGGTACTGTATTAGGACCTGCAGGAATTAATTTACAAGATTTTTGTACTAAGTATAATGATGCTACTAGAGATAAAATGGGTGATGTATTACCAGTTGAAATCTCTATATATGAGGATAGAAGTTTTGATTTTATTATTAAAACTCCACCTACAGCATTCCTATTAAAAAAATATGCTAAGGTTAAGAAAGGTGCTACAAATGGAAGCAAGGAAACAGTTGCTACTATTTCACAAGCTACATTAAAGGAAATAGCTGAAATTAAATTACCTGATCTTAATGCATATGATGTTGAAGGTGCTATGAAAATAGTTGCTGGAACTGCTAAGAACATGGGAATCAAAGTTGAAGGACAAGAATAATTAATAAATTAATAACCATATAGGTAATACCTAGTGGTAGGAAAAATCCGCTTAAACCACATAAGGAGGAAAATATATGAAAAAAAGAAGTAAAAAATATGTAGAAGCTTTATCTAAATTTGACAAAAGTAATATATATACTAAAGAAGAAGCTGTTAAGCTTGTAAAAGAAACTTCTACTAGTTCATTTGATGGATCAATTGAAATAGCAATGAGATTAAATCTTGATACTAAGAAAGCTGATCAACAATTAAGAGGCGCAATCGTACTTCCTAAGGGAACTGGTAAAACTAAAAAAGTATTAGTAGTTACTAGAGGTCCAAAGGCTCAAGAAGCTAAGGATGCTGGTGCTGACTATGTTGGAGATACTGATATGTTAGAAAAAATCGAAAAAGAAAATTGGTTCGATTTTGATACAATTATTGCTACTCCAGATATGATGCCTTTATTAGGTAAGTTAGGTAAGGTGTTAGGACCTAAGGGATTAATGCCAAATCCAAAGACTGGTACAGTTACAATGGATATTAAGAAAGCAGTTGAAGAAGTTAAAGCAGGACGTGTTGAATATAGAACTGATAGTTTTGGTAATGTTCATGGTGTAATTGGTAAGGTTTCATTTAGTGAAGAAGATTTACTTGCTAACTTAGATGCTTTTGTTGGACAAATTTTAAGAATTAAGCCAGCAACAGTTAAAGGTGAATATATCAAGAATATTTCTATTTCAGCAACTATGGGTCCTGGAATAAAAGTAGAAAATAATTTTGACAAATAATAAATAATAATATATAATAGAGACAATTTGTAGGTGCCATAGACAGCAGGTGTACAAGTAAATCCTGCCGAGGACTTTAATTAAGTAATTGAAAAGGTTCTTTGGCATGGTGTTAAAGAACCTTTTTATGGCATCCCTCAATAGATTAATAAGGAGGTGTATTATGGCAAGTGAAAAAATCTTAAGTCAAAAGCAAGTTGTTATTGATGAGATTAAGGAACGTGCTCAAAATGCTAAGACAATCGTATTATTTGATTATCGTGGTATTACAGATGCTGAATCTAAAGAGTTACGTACTAAACTTAAAGAAACAAACTCAGATTACAAAGTATATAAGAATACTTTGATGACTAGAGCTTTTAATGATTTAGGAATTGACCTTACTGAAGGATTAACTGGTCCAAGTGCATTTGCATTTGGTGATGATCAAATCGCTCCAATTAAGGTTTTATCTGAATTTGCTAAAGAACATCCAGCATTAGTTTTAAAAGTAGGGATTGTAGATGGTGAAAAGGCTGATCAAGCTAAGTTAGCTGAATATGCTACATTACCATCAAGAGAACAATTACTTACAATGCTTGCTGGTGGTATGATTGGTATAGTAAGAGATTTATCAATCTGCTTAGATTTATATAGTCAACAAAAAGAAGAAAATTAATTAAAAATTAAAAATATAAGGAGGAAATTATAATGGCTAAATTAACAAAAGAAGATTTTATCAGTAGTTTAAAAGAAATGAATTTATTAGATGCACCAAGTACAGTTACAGTTTCTATCGCTGATGCTGGAGCTGGAAAAGTTGGAGTTATCAAAGCTGTTAAAGAAATTACTGGTTTAGGATTAAAAGAAGCTAAAGATATCGTTGATTCAAACGGTGTTGTTAAGGAAAATATTCCTACAGCTGAAGCTGATGAAATCAAAGCTAAGCTTGAAGAAGCTGGAGCTACTGTAGAAGTTAAATAATGCAATAAGAAGTAATTTTTAAAATTACTTCTTTATTTTTTGAATTTTATTAAAAAAATGTTGACATTATTGATGTAATATTGTATTATATGTTTCGAAAGGAAGAAAAATAGGTGTATTTTGTGCTGTTTTTCTTCTTCTTTTTTTGTCAAGGTGATAAAATGGGGCAATATTTTGATAATGAAAAATTACCTAGTAAAATGGTAAAAACAGAAAGTTTTGTGTTGGATAACAAGTTTATTTTTTACACCGATAACGGAGTATTTTCAAAGGACGGTTTGGACTTTGGCAGTAGACTTCTTCTTGAATCAATCCCGCTTGAAGAAGTTGGAGGCAAAGTTCTTGATATGGGTTGTGGTTACGGTGTAATTGGAATTGTTGTTAATAAACTTACTAATGCAAATGTTGAGATGGTTGATGTTAATCTTAGAGCCATTCATTTATGTGAGATTAATATTAAAGAAAATCATTGTAAAAACATTTGTGTTTATGAGAGTAATGTTTATGAAAATGTTAATTCTAAGTACACATCTATTATTACCAATCCACCAATAAGGGCTGGTAAAAAGGTAGTCTATGATATAGTGATGAATGCTACTAATTACTTAGAAAATGATGGTAAATTATTTATAGTAATTAGAAAAGAGCAGGGTGCTAAATCACTTGTTAGAGACTTGCAAGAGAAATATCTTGTTAAGATTTTAAATAAGAAGAAGGGCTTTTATATATTAGAATGTTCAATTGTTTAAAATTTTAAGAAAGAAAAATATTATAGTGGGGTGAAAAATAGTGTCTTATAAGATTACAAAAAGTGGAGATTATAGAGAAAGAAGAAATTTCTCTAGTATTAGAAATACCTATGAACTAAAAGATTTACTTGAAATTCAAAAAAAATCTTATAATTGGTTTATAACAGAAGGTATTAAAGAAGTATTTACAGACTTATTTCCAGTAGAAAATTTCTCTGGAACTTTATCACTTGAATTTGGTGATTATCACTTTGATGAACCTAAGTATTCTATAAAAGAAAGTAAAGATCGTGAAACTACTTATTCTGCACCTTTAAGAGTAGAAGTACGTCTTTTCAATCGTGAAACTGGTGAAGTAAAAGAACAAGAAGTATTCTTAGGTGATATGCCAATAATGACAGATAGTGGTACATTTGTTATTAATGGTGCTGAACGTGTTATTGTTTCACAATTAGTTCGTTCACCAAGTGTTT
This sequence comes from uncultured Erysipelotrichaceae bacterium, assembly GCA_902768065.1. The sequence goes on along the minus strand of CACXJP010000001.1, from coordinate 10,640 downwards.
ATTTCAATCATGAAATAGATAAAAACGGTCGTGAGTTAATTACATCACAAATTATTCCAAACCGTGGTACATGGTTAGAATTTGAAGTTGATGCAAGAGATGTATTATATGTAAGAATTGATAGAACTAGAAAGGTTCCAATTACTACATTACTTAGAGCATTTGGTTTATCAAGTGATGACGATATTCTAAAATTATTTGGAGATAATGAATATTTAAAGAATACAATTGCTAAGGATTCTACTAAGAATACTGATGAAGCATTGATTGAAATTTATGAAAAATTGAGACCAGGTGAGCCAGCAACTTTAGATTCTTCTAAAAACCAAATAATTACAAGATTCTTTGATGAATTTAGATATGATTTATCTAAAGTTGGTCGTTACAAATTCAATAGAAAATTAAATATATCTGATAGAATGTTAAATCAAGTATTAGCTGAAGATGTAGTTGTTGATAAAAAAGTTGTTTTAGAAAAAGGAACTTTAATTACAAAAGCTAATATTAATGAGTTAAATGAAGCATTTAAAGCTGGATTTGGTGTAAGTGAAGCTAAAATTAACGAAGATTTAGATACTTACAATAAGATTCAAACAATTAAGATTCAAAATCCACAAGATAAGAAGAAAAAGATTTTAGTTATTGGAAATGATCAATCTTGTGATATTAAGAGATTAACTATTTCTGATGTATATGCATCTGTTTCATACTATTTAAATTTATTAAATGGTGTAGGTAATTTTGATGAAATTGACCATTTAGGAAATAGACGTATTAGACAAGTTGGAGAATTATTACAAAATCAATTTAGAATTGGTGTTTCAAGAATGGAAAGAGTTATTCGTGAAAGAATGACTACTCAAGAAATGGAAGAAGTTACTCCAAAGACTTTAATTAATATTAGACCTGTTACTGCAGCTATGAAAGAGTTCTTTGGTAGTTCACAATTATCTCAATTTATGGATCAAACAAATCCAATTGCAGAGTTAACTAATAAGAGACGTTTATCTGCTTTAGGACCAGGTGGTTTATCAAGAGATAGAGCTGGTGTTGAGGTTCGTGACGTTAATACTTCACATTATGGTAGAATTTGTCCAATTGAGTCTCCTGAAGGACCAAATATCGGACTTATTACATCATTAGCAAGTTATGCAAAGATTGATGAATATGGTTTTATTATGACTCCATATAGAAAAGTTGATAATTGTCAAATAACTGATGAAGTTGTTTATTTAACAGCTGATGATGAATTAGATTATATTATTTCACAATCTACAGTTGGAACTGATAAAAATAATAAGATTATTGATGAACATGTTTCTGCTAGATTCCGTGGAGAGAATATTTTAGCTAAACCAGAAGAAGTTGATTATATCGATGTTAGTCCACAACAAGTTGTTTCTGTTACAACAAGTTGTATTCCATTCTTAGAGCATGATGATGCTACTCGTGCACTTATGGGTGCTAACATGCAACGTCAAGCAATGCCTTTAATTAAGACAGAAGCTCCTTATGTTGGAACTGGTGTTGAATTTATAGCAGCAAAAGACTCTGGTGTTGAAATAGTTGCTAAGAAAGATGGTATTGTTGAATATGTTGATGCTAAGAAGATTGTAGTTGCATCTAAAGATGGAAAAGATACTTATAATTTAGCTAACTTTGAACTTGCAAACTCAAGTATTTGTATGCATCAAAGACCAATAGTTCATGTTGGTGATAAGGTAAAAGCTGATAAAACAATTTTAGCTGATGGTAATTCAACTGATAAAGGTGAATTAGCATTAGGTAAGAATATGACAGTTGCATTTATGACATTTAATGGTTATAACTATGAGGATGCTGTTATATTAAATGAAAATTTAGTTAAAGATGATAAATATACTTCTCTACATCTTGAAGATTATGAAATGCAATGTAGAGAAACTAAGTTAGGACCTGAAGAAATTACAAGAGATATTCCAAATGTTTCTGAAGAAGCTCGTCGTAACTTAGATGAAAATGGTATTGTAACAATTGGTACTGAAGTTAAAGAAGGAGATATCCTTGTTGGTAAAGTTACTCCTAAGGGAATGGCTGAGTTAACTTCAGAAGAAAAATTATTACATGCTATCTTTGGTGAGAAGACTCGTGAGGTTAGAGATACATCACTACGTGTACCACATGGTGGAGATGGTATTGTTCATGATATTAAGATTTATTCAAGAAAAGATAATGATGAATTACCTGCAGGAGTTTCTAAGGTAATTAGAGTATATATTATTCAAAAACGTAAGATTCAAGTTGGAGATAAGATGTCTGGACGTCATGGTAATAAGGGTGTTATTTCACTTATTCTTCCACAAGAGGATATGCCATATTTACCAGATGGTACTCCAGTTGATATTATGTTAAATCCACAAGGTGTTCCTTCTCGTATGAACTTTGGACAAATTCTTGAAATCCATATGGGTATGGCTTGTAAGAAACTTGGCGTTCATATAGCTACTCCAGTATTTGATGGTGCTCATATTAGTGATATTCAAGCAATGATGAAGGAAGCTGGAATGGATGAAGATGGTAAGACTGTTCTTTATGATGGTCGTACTGGAGAACCTTTTGATCATAGAATCTCAGTTGGTGTAATGTATATGATTAAGTTACATCACATGGTTGATGATAAATTACATGCACGTGCAACTGGACCATACTCATTAGTTACACAACAACCACTTGGTGGTAAAGCTCAATTTGGTGGTCAAAGATTTGGAGAAATGGAAGTTTGGGCATTATATGCTTATGGTGCTGCTCATACATTACAAGAAATCTTGACTGTTAAATCAGATGATGTAATTGGTCGTGTTAAGGTTTATGAGTCTATTATTAAAGGACAAGAAATTAATCAAGCTGGTGTTCCAGAATCATTCAGAGTATTGATGAAAGAATTCCAAGCATTAGGATTAGATGTTTCAATTATCAATGATAATGGAGAAACACTACAACTAAAAGAAATAGAAGAATCTGAAGATAAAGAGGATTTTGCAACTAATATAGATGAGATAGAAAGTCCTATTAAAGAAGTCATTACAAATGAACAATCTGAGGAAGAATCAAATTTAGATGAATCTGAGGCTGAAGATGAATTTGATGAAGATTTTGATGAGGAACCAACAGATGAAGAAATAATGGCTGAGGAAGGAGCTGATATTTAATGATAGATGTTAATAAATTTGAAGCATTAAAAATTGGAATCGCTTCTCCTGAAAAAATTAGAGAATGGTCATATGGTGAAGTAAAGAAACCTGAGACTATAAACTATCGTACTTTAAGACCTGAAAGAGATGGATTGTTCTGTGAAAAGATATTTGGTCCTACAAAAGACTTTGAGTGTTCTTGTGGAAAGTACAAAAGAGTAAGATATAAAAATATTATCTGTGATAGATGTGGAGTTGAAGTTACTCGTTCTAAGGTTCGTCGTGAACGTATGGGACATATTGAACTTGCTACTCCAGTGTCACATATATGGTTCTTTAAGGGTGTTCCTTCAAGAATGGGATTAGTTCTTGATATGAGTCCAAGAGATCTTGAAGAGGTACTATACTTTGTAAGCTATGTTGTTATTGATAAAGGTAATGCCCCACTTGAAAATAAACAAACATTATCAGAAAAAGAATACAGAGCTTATTATGAAAAATATGGTACTGGTTTCAAGGTTGGAATGGGTGCTGAGGCTATTAAAGAATTACTTAAGAAAGTAGATCTTAAGAAAGATATAGATGAAATAGAAAAAGAATTAGAGGGTGCACAAGGACAAAAAAGAACTCGTTTATTAAAGAGATTAGATGTACTTGATGCTTTCTATAAATCAGGTAATAAACCTGAATTAATAAACCTGAATGGATGATTATGGATTGTATACCAGTTATACCTCCAGAATTACGTCCAATGATTCAATTAGATGGTGGTAGATTTGCTACATCTGATTTGAATGATTTATATAGACGTGTTATCAACCGTAACAATCGTTTAAAGAAGCTTATTGATTTAGGTGCTCCTGGAATTATTATTCAAAATGAAAAACGTATGCTTCAAGAAGCAGTAGATGCATTATTTGATAATGGTCGTCGTGGAAGAAGTGTTACTGGTGCTGGAAATAGACCATTAAAGTCAATTTCTAGTATGTTAAAGGGTAAACAAGGACGTTTCCGTCAAAACTTATTAGGAAAACGTGTTGACTACTCTGGTCGTTCAGTTATCGTTGTTGGTCCATCTCTAAAGATGTATCAATGTGGTATTCCTAAAGAAATGGCGCTTGAATTATTTAAACCACATGTAATTCATGGATTAGTAAGTAAAGATATTGCTCACAATATTAAAGCTGCTAAGAGATTAATAGATAATCAAGATCCTGTTGTTTGGGATATTGTTGAAGAAGTTATAAAAGAACATCCAGTTATGTTAAACCGTGCACCAACTCTACATAGATTAGGTATTCAAGCATTTGAACCTGTTCTAGTTGGTGGTAAAGCTATTAGACTTCACCCATTAGTTTGTCCAGCATTCAACGCTGACTTCGATGGTGACCAAATGGCTGTACATGTACCTCTATCAGAAGAAGCTCAAGCTGAAGCTAGAATGTTAATGTTAGGTTCTAACAATATTCTACATCCAAAATCAGGAGATCCAATCGTTACTCCATCTCAAGACATGGTTTTAGGTAACTACTATATAACTATGGAAAAAGCTGGAGAAGATGGAGAAGGTAGAGTATTTAAGAATAGTAATGAAGCTTTGATGGCATATGAAAGAAGAGAAATAACTCTTCATACAAGAATTGCTATTCCAGTAAATTCATTTAAATATAAATTATTTACTGAAGGTCAAAAAAATAAGTATTTAGTTACTACTGTAGGTAAGATTAAATTTAATGAAATTTTACCAGATACATTCGCTTATATTAATGAGCCAAGTGATGAAAATATTTCAAATATCACACCAAATAAATATTTCTTAGAAATGGGTACAAATATTCCAGAAGCTATTGCTAAGATGGAACTTGTTAAACCATTTGCTAAAGGTACTTTAGAGAAGGTAATTGCTCAAGTATTTAAGCGTTATAAAACTACAGAGACATCTACAATGCTTGATAAGATGAAAGATTTAGGATTTAAATATTCTACAGTTTCAGGTATTACAGTTTCTATGGCAGACGTTGAAATATCTCAAAAGAAACCAGAAATTGTTGCAGAAGCACAAAAAATAGTAGATAAGATTAATAAACAATATAAACGTGGTTTAATTACTGAAGAAGAAAGATTTAATAAAGTAATTGATACATGGAATAATGCAACTGACCAAGTTAAAGAAGAGCTAGAAGAGGTTGCTCATACTGATATTGATAATCCAATATTCATCATGATGAACTCTAAAGCTCGTGGTAATATCTCTAACTTTACTCAGGTTGCTGGTATGCGTGGTATCATGGCTAAGCCAGATGGTACTCCAGTTGAGATTCCAATTCAATCAAACTTCATTGAAGGATTATCAGTTGCTGACTTCTTCTTATCAACACATGGTGCTCGTAAAGGTTCTGCAGATACTGCCTTAAAGACAGCTGACTCTGGATACTTAACTAGACGTTTAGTTGATGTTTCTCAAGATATGATTGTTAGAGAAGTAGATTGTGGTACTGATCAAGGTGTTGTTGTTAAAGATTTCATTAATGAAAAAACAGGAAGTATCATTGAAAGTTTAAGAGATCGTATTGTTGGTAGATTTGCTAACAAAAAGATTGTTCATCCAGAAACAAAAGAGGTTATTGTTGAAAAATTAGAAATGATTACTGAAAGTTTAGCAGATAAAATCATAGCTGCTGGAATTACAGAAGTTGAAATAAGAACATTACTTACTTGTAATACAGCAAATGGTGTATGTCAAAAATGTTATGGACGTAACCTTGCTACAGGAAATCTTGTTGAAATTGGTGAGGCCGTTGGTGTTATGGCTGCTCAATCAATTGGTGAACCTGGTACACAGCTTACAATGCGTACATTCCACTCTGGTGGAGTTGCACATGGTGGTGATGCTGATATCACTCAAGGTCTTCCTCGTGTTCAAGAATTATTTGAAGCACGTAATCCTAAAGCAAAATCTACAATTGCTGAAATTGATGGTACTGTTTCTAAGATTAAAGAAGACCATGGAAAATATAAGATTAGTATTACAAATAAATTAGAAACAAAAGAACATGTTACTAATTATGGTGCTAAATTATGTGTTGAAAAAGGAACTGAAGTTCATTGTGGTGATAAACTTACTGAAGGAGCAATTAGTCCAAAAGAATTACTTGCTGTTACAGATCCAATTACAACACAAGAGTATATTCTAAAAGAAGTTCAATATACTTATCGTTCTCAGGGAGTTGATATTTCTGATAAACATATCGAAATTATTGCTAGAAGAATGATTAGTAAGATAAGAATTGTTGATGGTGGAGAAACTAAGTTCTTACCTGGTAGTTTAGTTAATTTCCGTGAATTTACTGATGGAAATAAAGAGGCTATTATTAATGGTAAAACTCCTGCTCTTGGTAAACCAATACTTCTTGGTATTACAAAAGCTGCGCTTGAAACTGATTCGTTCTTATCAGCAGCTTCATTCCAGGAAACAACTCGTATCCTAACAGATGCTGCAATTAAAGGTAAAGTTGATGAATTATCAGGATTAAAAGAAAACGTAATCATTGGTAAGCTTATTCCTGCTGGTACAGGTAGTAAAATATATAGAAACATTGATTATGATCTAAAGACTGAATTTATTGATGAAGAACCTTTAGAACAATTAGAAGATCAATTTATGGAGTAAGATATCTTACTCCTTTTTCTTTACTTTTTTATTTAATTTTTGTATCATTATTGTAGGTGATAATATGAAAAGGATGAACAAATGGTTGAACAAAAAAGGTTTAGGAATAGGTGAAATGATTGCTTTTTTGATTGCATTTGTTGTAGTTCTTTTGATTATTGTTGTCTTATCATATAGAGCTGGATTACTTTTTTAATACTTTTTATAAATAAATGTTGACTTTAAAAGGTAGTAGTGATATATTATTAGTGCTGATTAAATATCTTTGCTTTTTGGGCAAAGATTTATTTAAAGGGTAAAATGATACACCTGGATATGTGTAGAGAAAGGAGACTGATTTAATGCCTACAATTAATCAATTAATTCATAACAAACGTAAGAGTAAAGTTAGAAAGAGTAAAGCACCAGTTCTTGGTGTTGGTTTAAATACAATCAAGAAGAAAACTACTGATACTAATTCTCCTCAAAAACGTGGAGTTTGTACTCGTGTTGGTACTAAGACACCTAAGAAACCAAACTCAGCATTACGTAAATATGCTCGTGTTCGTTTATCAAATGGAAAAGAAGTAGATACTTATATTCCTGGTATTGGACACAACTTACAAGAGCACAGTGTTGTATTAATTCGTGGTGGTCGTGTTAAGGACCTTATCGGAGTTCGTTATCACATCATTCGTGGTACATTAGATACAGCTGGAGTTAAAGATCGTAAGCAAGGACGTAGTAAATACGGAGCTAAAAAAGAAAAGAAGTAAAAAAACAATTGAAGGGAGGATTTAAATATGCGTAAAAGACGTGCAGTAAAAAGAGATGTTTTACCAGATCCAATATATAAATCAAAAATAGTTGCAAAGTTAATTAATACTATTATGTTAGATGGTAAAAAAGGAATTGCTCAAACAATCGTTTATGAAGCTTTTGATACAGTAAAAAATAAGACTGGAAAAGACGCTTTAGAAGTATTTAATGAAGCAATGGAAAATATAAAACCTCAATTAGAAGTTAAGAGTCGTCGTGTAGGTGGTTCTAACTATCAAGTACCAGTAGAGGTTACACCTGCGAGAAGTCAAGCCCTTGGTTTGAGATGGTTAACAAAATATTCTCGTGAACGTGGTGGAAAAGGAATGGCTGATAATTTAGCTAATGAAATAATTGATGCATCAAATGGTACAGGTGCAGCAGTTAAGAAACGTGAAGACACTCATAGAATGGCAGAAGCTAATAAGGCTTTCGCACATTATAGATGGTAGAAAGGAATCAATAATATGGCAAGAGATACGTCTTTAGAAAAGACAAGAAACATCGGAATAATGGCTCATATCGATGCAGGTAAGACTACTTGTACTGAAAGAATCTTATTCCATACGGGGGTTACTCATAAGATTGGTGAAACTCATGACGGTGAATCTCAAATGGACTGGATGGAGCAAGAACAAGAACGTGGTATTACTATCACTTCTGCTGCTACAACAGCTCACTGGAAGGGATATCGTTTAAACATTATCGATACTCCAGGACATGTTGATTTTACAATTGAAGTTTCAAGATCACTTCGTGTATTAGATGGTGCAGTTGCATTAATCGATGCACAAGCTGGTGTTGAGCCACAAACTGAGACAGTTTGGAGACAAGCATCTGAATTTAAGGTTCCAAGAATTATTTTTGCAAATAAAATGGATAAAATGGGTGCAAATTTTGAATATAGTTTAAAAACTATTAAAGACCGTTTAGGAGTTAATTCTAAACCTATTGAATGGCCAATTGGTGCTGAATCAGAATTCAATGGAGTTATCGATTTAGTTACTATGAAGGCATATCATTATGATGGTCAACAAGCAGAGGATGCTGAGGAAATTGAAATTCCTGCTGACTTAAAAGATATAGCTGAGGAAAAGAGGGCAGAATTGATTGAAGCTGTTGCTGAATTTGATGATGACATGATGATGACATATCTTGATGGTGGAGAAGTAACAATTGATATGATTAAGAGTGCTATTAGAAAAGGTACTTTAGCTGCTGAATTCTTCCCAGTTATGTGTGGTACTGCTTTAGGTAATAAAGGTATTAAATTATTACTTGATGCTGTACTTGACTATTTACCAAGTCCAGTTGATATTGAATCAATTAAAGGAACTACTTTAGATGGTAAAGAAGCTGAAAGACATCCAAGTGATAATGAACCTTTTGCAGCTTTAGCATTTAAGGTTATGACTGATCCATTCGTTGGTCGTTTAACATTCTTCAGAGTTTATTCTGGACACTTATCAAGTGGTTCATATGTACTAAACTCTACAAAAGATTCAAAAGAAAGAATTGGACGTATATTACAAATGCATGCTAATACTCGTAAAGAAATTAGTGATGTTTATACAGGAGATATCGCTGCGGCAGTAGGTCTTAAGAATACTACTACAGGTGATACTTTATGTGATGAAAAGAAAGCAATTATTTTGGAAAGTTTAGTTGTTCCAGAACCAGTTATTCAATTAGCTGTTGAACCTAAATCAAAAGCTGACCAAGATAAAATGGCTTTAGCACTTCAAAAATTAGCTGAAGAAGATCCAACATTCAAAGTTCATACAGATCATGAAACTGGACAAACAGTTATCGCTGGTATGGGTGAGTTACACCTTGATGTATTAGTTGATCGTATGAAGAGAGAATTTAATGTTGAAGCTAATGTTGGTGCACCACAAGTTGCTTATCGTGAAACAATTAAACAAGAAGCTGATTGTGAAGGTAAGTATATTAAACAATCTGGTGGTCGTGGACAATATGGACACGTTTGGATCAAATTTGAGCCAAATCCAGATAAAGGATATGAATTTGTTGATCAAATCGTTGGTGGTGTTGTTCCTCGTGAATACATCCCAGTAGTTGATAAGGGATTACAAGAAGCGTTACAAACAGGTGTACTTGCAGGTTATCCTATGATAGATGTTAAGGCTACATTATTTGATGGTTCTTACCATGATGTAGACTCTAACGAAATGGCATTTAAGATTGCTGCTAGCTTTGCATTAAAAGAAGCTAAGAATAAATGTAAGCCAGTATTACTTGAACCAATTATGAAGGTTGATGTTACTACTCCAGAAGAATATTTCGGAAATGTAATGGGTGATTTAACTTCAAGACGTGGTAAACCACTTGGACAAGAATCTCAAGGAAATGCTGTTAAGCTTAGTGCAATGGTTCCACTTTCTGAAATGTTTGGTTATGCCACAAACCTTCGTTCAAATACACAAGGTAGAGCAACATTCGTAATGTTCCCAGATCATTATGAAGAAGTACCTAAAAACATTGCAGAAGAAATAATTAAAAAGAGTGGAAATTAATTAAAAGTTGTATCAAAATAGTTGAAAAAAAATCAATTATTAGATAAAATATATGTTGTAAATAAATAAGGAGGAAATTATTTTATGGCAAAGGAAAAATTTGATCGTTCAAAACCACATGTTAACATTGGTACAATTGGACACGTAGATCATGGTAAAACTACTTTAACTGCTGCTATTACAAAATGTTTAGCTGGTAAAAACGGAAATGAAGCTGTTGATTTTGCTAACATCGATAAAGCACCAGAAGAAAGAGAACGTGGTATCACTATCAATACTGCTCATGTTGAGTATAGTACTGATAAGAGACATTACGCTCACGTAGACTGCCCAGGACATGCTGATTATGTTAAGAACATGATTACTGGTGCAGCTCAAATGGATGGAGCAATCTTAGTTATTGCTGCAACTGATGGACCTATGGCACAAACTCGTGAACATATCTTACTTGCTCGTCAAGTTGGA